>NZ_JAUBVR010000071.1:0-31546 GCF_036705955.1 Microcoleus sp. A6-C6
TCTCGCCAATATACGCTCCATTACACCTCGCACCATGAGGGTGATGGGAGTTTTTTGGACAAATCTGTCAAATATTGGGCGTTGCTGATTTACGGTATGAACGGCTAAATATGCAAATCATAAAAACCATTGTCCACAAAGCTTCTAGATTTTTGCCTAATTCTTTTTCATACCCTGATTAAGCAACGCCAAATATTGTTTCCGGCATCAACTTTTTCCTCGCTTATCCTATTCCCAGTCTGCGCAAGTGTTCTTCGGAATACACCATCCAGACTAACCTACTGACAGGACTTCCAGACCAAGCTCAGCACACACCTTGACAGGGCTAGCCTCCGTGGGCATAGGGCATAGGGCATACCTCACCACGCTTGAGAACCGCTATAAGAGAGAAATCTGGAATTAGGACGGACACGGAACACCGCCCTTACAAATTATCTAAATGCAGCTATTAGCCTAGGGCTTGAGTAGTCGTTTCAGGTGACATAACTAGGTTTCCGGTTATGTCCATAGTTGCACATTTCAACACTTCGTTAAATGCTAATCCCCGAATCTTGAGTTCCCAACGAATGCCTTTTTCTTTCATTCGCTTGGCTTTGCGCATATCGACATCGGCGGCTTTTTGATGCAGCAGTAAATATTTCATTGCTGCTGTGGCTTCTACTTTCGTGGGAAATGCAATGTAGGTGATATATCCGCCGTCCCAGTGGTTGGCGTTGCGGATGCTACTGATAGTTGCTACTCTGGGACTAAATCGGTTCCAGTAAAAGTCGCTGTAGCCGATCGCCTGTGTGTTCACTTGGAGTTTGTTTGCCATTTGACTTAACTCCTATAATCTTTTGTGCGGGGTTGGCAAGACTAATTTTCTGCTGTTACTATTATAGCAAATTATTGGGAAATTGGTAATTGAGAATTGGGAATATTGCAAAGCGTCAGAAACCGGGTTTCTTACACAATCAGGGTTGGTGGCAAAATATATCGGAAGAAACCCGGTTTCTGGGAACATGACAATTAATGACTAATGACTAATGACTAATGACTAAAATCTCAATTCGTATTCGGCGGTGACGCGATTGTCTCCTTGGAAATTGGTTGAACCTCTGAGCAATATTTTGTCGTTTAAACGATACCGCATATTGAATTCTGTTGGCTGATTTGCTGACAATACTCGAATGATTGATGCTGAAAGATTGCGCGTGATATCGGCCCCGACTTCTAAGCCTATACCGAGGGAACCTGCGCCGGATGCGACCCCTGAACTGGAACTGGCTGTTTGACCTTCATTACCCCTAATTCGAGTCGGAAACAACCGGAATTCGCTCAATCCGGTGGCGTTGGTAATCACGGATTGCAGGTTGTTTAATAATCCTGCACCGGCTAAATTGGCGATCGCCAGTGTACTATCTCCCTGTCCTAAAGTCTGTACGAAACTGCCACCTAGTAGCGCTACAATCTCTGTTTCCGATCGACTTGGAGAACTCCTCAACTCCAGACTTTCCGCCAATTGAGAAGCTTTACCCTGCACTAACGCTTGAATTCGGACACTCCGCACGCTGCCGAAACTTGTCGGTTCGTCGGCTATTTCAGAGGCGACAGATGTTCCCGGAGTGCGGAACCGCGTTACTTCCTGTACCGAAGTTGCTAATCTCACATCCAGCGTCGGATCGAGTCCTTGTCCCGCTACAAAGGTAGCAGTTTGCGGGTATCCCTTATCAAGCTTAAACTGCGTGGTAAACAAATTCACCGCCCCGGAAGTCAACCGAATCGTACCCACAGGGCGAAGGTCATCTAAAGTTCCATTCACCGTCAAACCCCCAGTCGCCTGAAAACTCAATATCGGCGCACTCGTTACCCGCACTCCCCGGCCCAACTTCAGTTGCAAATCGTTGAAGGCAACATCAAAGGAAGGGGAAGGAGAAGCCGAAGCCGTGGAAGGAGAATCGGAAGGCGAAGGAGATGCCGCAGGTGTGGAAGGAGAATCGGAAGGCGAAGCTTCTGTCGCAGGTGTGGAAGGAGAATCGGAAGGCGAAGAAACTAACTGAGTCTTGCCGCCGCCCGCACTTGGGAGAAATACTTCGCCGTCGTAGAGTTCAATGTTACCGCTCAAGCGCGGCCGAAAAGCCGTGCCCCTGGCTTGGATTTGACCGACTGCGCCGCCGCTATACAATCCTTTAAGATTCAAGGCCAGCTTGTCGAGATTGACAGCCAAAGGATTCGCTGCATCGACATCGCCCTCGGCAAAGGGCACCGACAGCGGAATCACGCCCTGCGCCACAACTTCTCCCTTACTCAACTGTCCCCGAATTCCTTCTACCCGAATTCGATCGCCCTCAAAGCGCACCGTCCCAGTCAGCCCTGTCAGCGGTTCTGGAAAGGCGTTCGCCCGGACGGTTGCATTTTCAAAATTTGCAATTCCTTGCGCTACAGGCTCTTGCAGCGTCCCTCCGACACGAATTTGCACCTGTCCCTTGCCGCTAACCCAAGCAACTTGCGGAGTCAAGACATTAATAATTGCCAATCCTTCATTTTTCAAATTCGCCCTCAAATCAATTTGATTGCTGTCAGCTTTCACAGCAGCAAACGGCAACTCAAAAGGCAAACTTCCCTGAACCTCAATCGGTTCGATTTGAGTCACCAAAGCGCTGCCGCCAAAATTGAGGCGGGCGTTGCTGTAACTAAAACTGCCGTCGGCTTGTTTAATCGGTTCTCCGTTTAGCGTACCGTCAACCAAACTCAATTCTCCGGTGGCCTGCGGGTTTTCCAAACTGCCGGCCAAGTTCGCCCGCAAATTCAAATTTCCGGTGACATCGACAAAGGGCAATTCTACCAGTTCGGCTACCTTTTCCACCGGCACATTTTCGATTCGCAACTGCCCGGATTGACCTTTTTGCCCCAGTTGTCCCGAAAAGCCGATCGCACTTTTGCCCGATCGAATTTCCAGAGGTAAAATAGTTAAAATCCCGTCCTGAAAACCGCCCTCAATGCTGAACTTTTCAGCGACATATTTGCCCCACTGCCAATTATCGCCCGCAACGTTAAATTGAGCTTGCACGCCCGTTCGCAAAGAACCGGCGACAGAAATTTCCCCGCCAAAAGTGCCCTGCAATTCAGATAGCGGAGGCAATTTTTGCGATTCTGCAATCACCTCCTGCCGCTGCTGCAAAAGCACTTCAATTTCTGCCAAACGGCGCAACTGTTCGATTAGCGGGGCTTCCGGTTCTCCAACTGCTACAGTTTGCACGTCGGCGGCGTTAGCGTAAACCGGAGGTTTGAGGCCTCTGGCTAAATCGCCTAAATTGAAATATTGTAAAGCGACTAAAACCTGTTGCAAGTTGCCCTGCTGGATGTTAACTTTCCCGGCAAATTCTGGGTTTGCGCCGGTTTTCACATTGCCCGAAATTAAGTATTGACCGGTACCTTGGCGGAAGATGCCGTTTGTCAGAGTGGCGCTGCCGTTAGCATAGCTGAATTCGGCTTGAAAACTGTCACCTTTAATGTAGCCGATCGCAGGTTGGGCGATCGAAATTTGTCCGTTTGCTTGCAAAGTCTGCGGATTTAACGGCATCTTCCAGCCCGGTACATTCACCTGTCCCGAAACCGTACCAGTTATCGGCCCCAAACCGACATCTTTCCCCGGCGTGAGATTCAAAGCAGCCAAAGGAAAATCGCTTAAATTGACTCGCAAAGTTTCTCCCTCAGTTTGGCCGCGGGCTACCGATTCTCCCCGTTGAACCAAGAAAGATGTCGGTAGAAAAGATGAATTTAAAGCTAATTCAATTTTGTCTTGGCGACCGGCCAAACGCAAGTCTACACTTTTATCCGAACTCGCACTTACAGTCCCCGCCAGTACAGGATCGAATTCAACTTGATTTACTGCTAAATTCCGCACTTCCACATCGCCAACCAAGCTGAGGGCGGTAAGAGTTCCGGTGAGGCGGCCCGTGAAATCGACATTGCCGCGGACAGGCTGATTTTTCTCTGAAGAATTTTTGAGACCAATTGGTCTCAAAAATGCCAACTGTTCTGCTGGTAAGGATTCCAGGTTAAAGTTGGAGAGTTTTACATCCAAATCTAGATTGGAAATTGAGGGTAATCCTTTACCTTCGAGTTCGACATTCACAAAACCGTTGGCTGTCAAACCCGGAGTTGCAGCTTTTTCTATTTCTACGCGGTTGCCGTCCCAATTAAATACTGCCTCAAAAGGTTGTTTCAAAAACGGCAATTCCGAGATGCGGAAACTGCCGCCGGCGCGAACAGTTTGGGCCGAAGCAGCGGCAATCGGGCCGGATAAATTGACATTGCCGTTAAATATGCCTCGCAATAGCGGGAGATTTTGGGCTTGCGAGACTAAACTGCTGGCTTGCAAGCTTTGGCGCTGGGCTTCAAAGGCTTTCTGGAAGCGACTTAAGGCAATTTGGTCGCCTTCGATTGAGGCGCGCCAATTCCCGGAGGCGGCGCTAGCTATGGCGTTGACAACTCCGCCACCGTTGGCGAGTCGAATTTGTCCGTCGCCCTTGGCGGTGATGCCGTTGGCAGTTAAATTATCTACACTGCCTAAAATTCGGACTTTCCCGTCGAGGGTTCCAGCAATTTCTGGCGGTAAATTGGTTGTCAGTAAACCTGTTTGTTTGAGGGTTTGTTCTAAATTGCTGACTGTAACTCCGTTGGTTTCCAGCAATGCTTCTAAGTTGCCGTTTTCCAATGTGGCTGTAGTATCGATCGCCCCCAGTCGATCGACCAAAACCCGTCCTTCCCCACTAGCACGAATTCCTTTAGCTGTCAAATTATCCAAACTGCCCGCTGCTTGAAATTGGCCGTTAACTCTGCCGTCAAATCCTTTGGGCAAAGTCGCCGTCAGGGTAAACAGTTGGGTATCGCGGATTGTTTGTTCTAAGCGGCTGAGAATAACTCGATCGAGATCCGCGACAGCTTGCCAGCGTCCAGCATCTAATTTTCCCTTAAAATCAACAGTACCGTCAGCAATATTCAGTTTACCGCTGCTGTTTACAGAAACATCGGCGACGCTTGATTTACCAAGACTTCCGGCTGCTTGAATTTGATTAGATATTTGTCCGTCAAGCGATTTGAGATTTTGGATTTTGGATTTTAGATTGTTGATGTTGGCTACAACTTGGGGATTGTCAGCGGTGAAAGCTAAGCCTACATCTAACAGTGGCAACCCTAAATTTACCAGGCTGCTGATGGAAGTGCGATCGGTTTCTGCGATTCCCTCCCAATTTCCCCCCGCTAATCCTCCTTTGAAATTGACATTGCTGCCGCCCAGATTTAGTTGGCCTCTGCCACTGACATCGATTGCGCTAGCCGTCAAATTGTCAAGATTTCCCGAAGCGGTAAATTGACTCGATAGCTGGCCATCAATCGATTTTAGATTTTGGATTTTGGATCTTAGATTGCTATTTTGTTGATTTTCGGGATTGAAGGCCGAAGCCACATCTAACAGCGGCAATCCTAAATCTACCAAGCGACTGATGGAAGTGCGATCGGTTCCTGCGGTTGCTTGCCAATTTCCCGCTGCCAATTCTCCTTTGAGATTGACATTGCTATCGGCAATATTGAGCCTGCCGTTGGCGATCAAATTGATGCCACTAGCGGTTAAATTGTTAACATTTCCCGCCGCTTGAAATTCACCTGCTAGCTGTCCGTCTAACGATTTGAGATTTTGAATTTTGGATTTGAGATTTTCGAGATTGGTGGCGGGTGATCTGTTAGAATTGGCGGGCTGTTCCAGGGCTAAAAATGGCAATCCAATATCAATTAAGCGATTGAGAGCAACTTTTTCTGTCTGCCCAGAAGCTTGCCATTGACCGGATTCGAGTTTGCCATTAACATTAACAATACTGTCAGCAAGATTCAACGTTCCTTTGCCCCTAGCAGCAATACCATTTAAACTCAAATCGTCCAGAGTTCCCGCTGCTTCGGCGGTTCCGGTGAACAAACCTGCTAATTCAGGAGGTAAATTAAGTCCCGGTACGACTTGCTGTAAACTATTTATAGCCACGCGATCGCCCTTGATTATAGCTTCCCACTGACGGTCTTTGAGCGCCGCGTCAACATTCACAGCAGCGTCGCCAATTTTCACAACTGTATTTTGCAAGTCCGCCGAATTGCGGTCTGCTCTAATTTCGCCATTCGCGGGAAAAGTCCCTTGCGGTGCTTGCCATTTAGCTATACCTTGAATGTTGTCTAAGGGGCCGAAAACTTGAGCTTTTGCGGAGACATTGCCAATTTTAAGAGTAGCAGGAATTGGGACAGCGTAAATTTGGGCGATCGCATCTCCGGGTACATTTTCCGCTTGCAAATCAAACACCAAACCCGATCGCGAATTCTCACTTCCCGACGCGAGATATACTTCACCTTTCCCGCCAATTTTACCACCCGCCGCCGGCACTACCAAAATATCGCTCAATGTCAAAGCCAAAGAGGAAAACTGCCCAGTTGACGATGGAGAATTTGGAGTTGGAGTTTGAGCTATTCTCCCCCGTTCCAGTTTAAAATTAGTGCTAACATTGTTTAATTGTAGGCGATCGACTGTAGCGGGTTTTGTCGAGGCGATCGTACCTACCAATACTGGATTTGCAACGGTTCCAGTTAGCTTAGCATCCGCCTTAACTTCTCCCGCCACAGCAACTGGTAATACAACTTTCTGCCCTAACTCTGTTTCCACCGCACTGACAACACTTGCCACAGCTATCGGTGGCACATTAGTTATTAGATTGAATCTAGCTTGTTCGGTATTAAAATTAGCTCCAGTTGCCACTGTTCCTGCTATTTGAAAAGGAATTAAACCGTAATTACCAGTCAAAGTATCGACAATCACATTAGTTTCCTGAAACCGCAATTGACCGCTACTATTTTGGATAATCTGTTTCAGCGGTTTGATACTTGCCTGCACTCCTGCAAAACTCGCCACCCCAGTAATTCCAGATAATTTATTGTCTCGGACTTGCACGGTTAAATTGCTATTTGCCAGACCTTTTTGGAGAGAAACGCCGGAAACTTTCAGCAAGCGAGTGATGTCGGATAAAGGTAAGTTTTGCGCTTGCAATAGCACGTTAGTTTGAGCCGCAGGCAATAGAGAATCCGCCTTGACTGCAAAATTGTCATTATTAGTAAACTGACCGTTAAATTCGTAGAGAACGCGCTGATTTTGCTCGCGAAATAGAGCGCTGCCATTTTTCAGAGTTACGGAAATCGGAGCCGAAGTTTTTTGCCCGACTGCGGGACTCGGTACCAAAACTGCGCCGACATTTTCAACTCGAATTGCCTCAATTTCAGTTTTAAATAAACCCGCAGGTTTTGGCTCGGAGGTGGGAATATTAACCCAGCGGCCTTGAGCGTCCTGTTCGATATAAGCGCTGGGTTTAACTAAGGTAATATCTAATTTTAGGGTGCGATTGAACAGCAGTTGCCAGATTGAAAATTGCACTTCCACTGCTTCTGTGGAAGCATAATCTGGATCGGTAGCCGTTGCAGGTACGCTCGATCGACCAAACCGCAAACTCGTCGGAGTAAATCGCTCCAAGCTGCCAATTTGCACTGGCCGCTTCAGTGTCTGACTGACCTCAGATGCCACCAAAGGAGCTAACTTTTCCCGCACCCACTCCCGTGCGGCCACCGCCCCAACCAGGCCGAGAATGCCCACTCCCGTACCGCTAAGCAGCAGGATACGCCACCAGCGGCGCTGAGGATGGGGTGCAAGTTGTTTTTTGTCATCGTCCGAGTTAGTCATGGGTGTTTCTCAGAGCTTGTGAGAATTCAGGGATTGAGGACATCAGCCGATTTGAGACAGGAGAAGGAAGTTCGGCAGCGGATTCGCTCCACGGATGTAATGGATGTAACGGATCGAAGGCAGAAGGAAGAATCAATAAAAGCTCATATTTGTGCAATTAAGAGCGTCCTAACCGTCTTCGTGCTTGCTATATAACTTTTTTGATTCGCTCGATTGTGGCTTCTGCCTTTGGTAGACTGATAACTGAGGCAGGAAGTGCCGATCGTCTACGGGGGCTATGCTAACGCAGACGATCGATCTTCCAGATTTACGCCCCACGCAGGGGCAGACTCCAGAAACCTTGACCGAACTTAATCAAAGCACGCAACATCACCTCAAACCAAGTCCTATAACTCCCCAGAATCCTCTTGAGCCCCGCGCGTGCAGGATTTGGAGTCAATCTCAAATCTTAAATCTAAAATCTCAAACCAAGTCCTCGAACTCCCCCAAATCCTCTCAATCCCGTCAGTACAGAATCTATAGTCAATCTAAAATCTAAAATCTAATATCTAAAATCGACTAATTGGTGACCCGATCGCTTCTAAGATAAAAAAACGGTGGTTAAGAAGGTCTTTAAAACTTATGCGAGTGTTCGTCTTACTCTTCAATGCCCGCACCGAGAATGAGGGAATTCATACCATTCAACTCGGCTCACGCAACAAAGTTCTGATGTTTGAGTCAGAAGACGACGCGACACGCTTTGGCGTGATGTTGGAAGCCCAGGATTTCCCCGAACCCGCTGTCGAGGCGATCGACGATGAGGAAATTAAGGAATTCTGCGACAGTGTTGATTATGATTGGGAACTGGTACCGGCGGGCGCACTGGCGATTCCGCCAGAAGACAATGTAACACAGACTGAGTGGCAAGCAGAGGGGCAGTCGCAACCGGAGTCACAGCCGGAGTCGGATTCTGATGTTTCCCAAGACGAACTGGATTCTATGCGCCGCCGACTTGAAGGACTTTTGTAAGAGTCAGTTGACAGTTGACAGTTGACAGTTGACAGTTGACAGTTGACAGTTGACAGTTGACAGTTGACAGTTGGCGGTTGGCAGTAATCGGTACTCATTAGTAGATAGACTTGAATTGCAAAATATGAAGAATTTGGAAGAACGGGGGCATCTGCTGACGGAACAGGTGAATCCCAACAGCGAGAATTTAGACCAACTTAGCTCGATCGAATTAGTGGACTTGTTCAACCGCGAAGACGCCCAAACCTTAAGCGCGATCGCCCTGGCGCGCGAACACTTAGCACGGGCGATCGACATCGCAGCCGAGTCTCTGCGTCAAGGAGGCCGCCTGTTTTACGTCGGTGCGGGTACTTCCGGGCGTTTGGGGGTACTCGATGCCGCCGAGTGTCCCCCCACCTTCTGCACGCCACCAGAACTCGTACAGGGCATAATTGCCGGGGGTGCGGGGGCTTTGGTGCGGAGTTCGGAGGATTTGGAGGATCGGGCCCAGGATGGGGCTGAGGCGATCGCCCACCGTCACATTACCAATCTGGATGTGGTTGTCGGGATTACGGCTGGGGGTACGACGCCGTTTGTGGCGGGTGCTTTACAGGCGGCGCGCCAGCGGGGGGCGAAAACTGTGTTTATCGCCTGCGTACCCGTGGAACAGGTTAATTTTGACGCTGATGTGGATATTCGGTTGTTGGTTGGCCCGGAAATAGTCGCGGGTTCGACGCGCTTGAAAGCTGGTACTGTGACCAAAATGGCTTTGAATATTCTTTCGACTGGCGTAATGGTGAAGCTGGGGAAGGTTTACGGCAATCGGATGGTTGATGTGGCGGTGACTAATCAGAAATTGCGCGATCGGGCTATACGGATGTTACAAGACTTAACTGATTTGAGTCGGGATGAAGCGGGTTTTTTGCTGGAAAAAAGCGGCAAGTCTGTCAAGCTGGCTTTGATGATGCACTGGACTAATTTGGAGAGGGAAGAGTGCGATCGAATTTTGGGCGAGTTTCAAGGTAATTTGCGATCGGCTGTAGCATCAATTAGTCAGTAGTCAGCAGTCAGTAGTCAGCAGTCAGTAGTCAGCAGTCCACTGTCAACTGTCCACTGTCAACTGTCCACTGTCAACTGTCCACTGTCAACTGTCCACTGTCAACATCGATTCAAAAAATTGTGAAATCTCTTCAGTGGATCTGAGGTGATAAACACTTTTGGTATTTTGAGCGCGATCGACATACTCGCGATATTTGGGAGTCAAATACTTGTGACACAACCAAAGAGTGCGGTAACTATTAATTGAACTCTTCAAGATCGGACTTTTTTCCGGCCAGCCTTCTGGCGGTTTAAAGCTACCTGCAATCATCCGTTTAGTCACCCACCAGAAATGCACGTACAGCGGTAGATCGACAAAAACCAGACTATCCGCCTCGTTGAGTCGAAGCCAGAGGGTTTCCATACAACCAAACCCGTCAATAATCCATCGATCAGTAGCCAAAATTTGAGCGTGGGTACGCTTATATTGTTCATAGGGAATTTCAGCGCCCCCAGATTGATATTGAATCTTATCCAATGCGTAAATTGGCAAACCAGTGATTTCTGATAATTTCTTGCTGAGAGTTGATTTGCCGCCTCCAGTATTACCAAACACGGCTACTTTTTTCATACTTACTCCTTTTAGTTATTAGTTATTAGTCATTAGTTATCAGTTATCATTAGCAGACTAAAAGCTGAAGGTTGATCGAATTTGTAGCTTTCCAAAAAGTCAATTTCGGTAATTTGTGGCGCGATCATTGACGTTTTTGATAAATGCGATTAGGGTCATTATATATATTTATTGTTTGGCGATCGCTTGGATATTTTATCAGACAAGCGATCGCGACCCTGTATTGTCTGTCGATCGCTTTGTAAAATATCTGTCAAATCTAAGGCGATCGCTCCTTAGTTAAAAAAGCCGTTTCTGAAGCCAACGCACCTAGTACGAGACTGCTGGATACTCTACCCACCTTGAAATTTAAAACCGAGTCCTATGCAACCAAAGCCTAACCTTAACCTATACTCATCCTTGGGGCATCTCCCCTGGCTGAAAAAAAGCTACACTGCCAAAATTATGGTGGTTGCATTTTTAGGAACGCACGTTCCTTTGCTAACCTTAATGGTCTGGTTTCTTACCTCAAACGCTTACTCTGTAGAGACATCAGTCCGGGTTCTGCTGATTGCTCTGCTGGCGACATTAGCGGGTACGGCAGCAACGCTTTATACGCTACGCCACCTCCTGGTTCCGGTAATCTTAACCTCGGAGGCTCTACAAAACTACCTCGATACAAGAACATTGCCGAACTTACCCACAAAGTTTACTGATGAAGTCGGTACGCTGATGGCAAATTCCTCACAAACGCTTTACAAACTAGATGAATTGATTCATTACATTACCCACTACGATGAACTGACTGGATTGCCAAATCGTGACTTATTCTGCGATCGCCTGAATGAAACCCGATCTCAAAATCACTCACCCTTAGTCGCAGTGCTGGTATTAGGTATCGATGATTTCACAGGGATACGCCATGCGTTGAAGCCTGGGATATGCGACTTACTAATTATAGCCGTTTCCCAACGGGTGGTACAGTGCATAGATGGGTCAGATGCCTTGGCGCGTTTGGGCGACGGTGAGTTTGCGATCGCTCGCAGCGAACTCCCCTCGCTGGAGAGTGTGGTCAAGCTATCCCAACTCCTACTGAGTACGCTGACCAAACCTTTCTCTATAGATGGCCAACAGATCCACATCACCGGCAGTCTTGGCATTACATTGAACCATCTAGAAAATACGAATTCTGTAGAGAAACTTCTTCAGCAAGCCGACTTCGCACTTCATCAGGCAAAGCAGCAAGGGCGGAGTCACTATCAGTTTTATTCACCCGAAATGAACGTTCAGTTACAGGAGCGACTGGCCCTAGAAAATAGCCTGCGCGGAGCGCTGGAGCGTAACGAACTACTGGTTTACTATCAACCGCTGATCGACCTGCACGGCGGACGGGTGACAGCAACGGAGGCGCTGGTTCGCTGGCAGCATTCTACAGAGGGTTTGGTGTCTCCGGTAAAATTTATTCCGATCGCCGAAGCCAATGGCGAGATCGTGCCCATTGGTGAATGGATCTTGCGAACGGCTTGCGCTCAAAACCGTCGCTGGCAACTGGCAGGGCTGCCAGCCCTGCGGATTTCGGTGAATCTGTCGGCTCGACAATTTGAGCAAACGAATCTGGTTGAGATGGTTCGCCAAATTTTGGCAGAGACGGAACTCGAAGCTACGTATTTAGAACTGGAAGTGACTGAAAGTGCCTTGATGACTGACATTGAGCGATCGGTCACAATCTTAACGCAACTGCGAGAACTTGGCGTGTCCCTCGCCCTAGACGACTTTGGCACAGGTTATTGTTCGCTCAACTACCTGCAACGGTTTCCGGTTAATATGCTCAAGATCGATCGATCCTTTGTCAAAGATGTACTGTCTAACCCGAACAGCGCCACCATTACTGATGCGATCATTGCTCTGGCAAAAAGTCTGCGGTTAACGATCACCGCAGAAGGCATTGAAACCAAGGAGCAGCGTGACTACCTGCAAGCGCGAGGCTGCGATGAAGGTCAAGGGTTTTACTTCAGTCGCCCTGCTAACGCTGAGACAATCACCAAACTGCTAAAGGACTCGCTTGAGTCTGATGCAGAATCTATCGCTATTGCCACACACTTTTAACTTAATTGGCGTAAGTCCCACGCTGTAATTGTACTCAATTCAGCGCTGCGATATAAGCCAAACAAAGTCTATGAATTTCTCACAAAAAGATGGTATGATATAAGTGGTTGCGACCCACCCACTCGACTGCAAACAAGAGGCTACAGTAGCAGTAATATGCTTGGCCTTGGACAACTGCGAGAGAAAGGGGGAAAAGACAGACCGCTGGTTATTGGGATACGTCCCAATGTGAAATACAATCCAAGTTTGTCATACGAAATAGTTTTTTGCCTTGGGAAACAGGGCTTCTGCGTGGGTTCCTACGAAGGGATAAAGGCTGTAAAGCCAGAGATGCTGTGTAAGACTTGGATCGTCTTTGGTGACGAATATTCAGCAATGGATATCCCCAACAGAGCAACGGCAAACGAGACACGAAGCCTACACGCTCACCGTAAGGTTAGTGTTAGGTATTTCACGCTGAACCACTAAAGCGCTCTTGTTTTTAGATTCCCGACTTATCCAAAATGTCGGGAATCTCGATATGCTGTTTTTTAGGCGTTAACAAAAACAGCAGATGTAAGCTGACTTTGACTGACACCCTGCACGATTCCTAAATAATTACTACCAGACTTAATCGCCGTAGAAGCGATGCTTGCGCCTCCATCCAACTGCAAACTCACATCTTCAAAAGTCAAGTTTGCAAATCCGATACCGTCAGTCAAACCAATCTTATCTCCGATCGCAAAATCGGCGATCGCATCCGCACCAATTAAAGTAGCCGAAGCAGACAAACCTCCTGCTAAGATAAACGTATCATTTCCAGCACCGCCGGTCAGAATGTCTTGGCCGCGATCGCCCGCCAACAAATCGTCCCCGTTACCGCCAATCAAGATATCGTTTTCTTTGCCGCCGCGAATAGTATCATTACCGTCAGATCCGATTAGTCGATCGTTATCGTTATTGCCGCTGATAAAATCATTGCCAACACCGCCATCAATTGAATCCGATTCTTTGCCGCCCAATAAGCTGTCATTCCCACCTGCGCCATTAATTGTATCAGCACCTTGCATTCCATTAATAATGTCAACACCATCTCCACCGATGAGATTATCTTTCCCAGAAAGGGCAAAAATTGGCAATCCCGCAGCAGTTGCAGGTATTTGAGAATCGCCACTATCTGATAGGAAATAATTGCCGCCGCTGGCTGTATTCTTCGGTGCTGTCGTCGGGCTGCCGTCCCCTGTAGCATTGGGTATGGGCGAAGTAATCGAGACTAATGTGCTGGGTGTTGGAGTTGGAGTTGGAGTTGGAGTTGGAGTTGGAGTTGGAGTTGGAGTTGGAGTTGGAGTTGGAGTTGGTGCGGGATTGACACTACCGTCAAGGGAAGTAGCAAAAACTTGCGTCCAGTAGTGATTGTAATTGACGCTGCCAGTATCGTTGGCTAAGAAATAGTAACCAATGCCAATCTCTTTCAGATTCGGGTTAAGAATGTTAGTCCGGTGGCCAGGGCTGTTCATCCACGATGATACAACTTGTTCCGGTGTAGACGATCCCGCAGCGATATTTTCTGCTGCCGAGCTGAATTTATAGCCCGTTGCAGTAATCCGACTTCCCATTGACGAACCATCTTTTCCGGTATGGGAAAAGAAGTCTTGCAGTGCCATATTTTGGCTCTGAGTTTGCGCGGCACTGAGTAATTGAGTATTTAAGGTTAGGGGGGGCAAACTTAATTTGCCGCGTTCTATGTTCGTGAGTTCTAAAACTTTATAAATAAAGTTTTGATTGGTTATATTTGGTGCGATTTGAGAAGCCGATCGCTCTCCTGTTAAAATGTCCAAGGACCGATCGCCGGAAGTTTGTATTTTTTCGAGCATGGGGATGATAAGTAGTTGTAAGACTTGACGAAAGCTGGTAGATTGCTTACTGTCTTAACGATAGTTTCCCCGATCGCAGCCTGGGCACGCTTTAATAATTGTGTTATTCCCTGCCACTATTGTATCTATTTTTATTATAGCTATTTTCAAAATGCGGATGTCAAGATCCGGAATTTGCTTGAAAAAGGGTAGGGTGCGATCGCCTGTGGCATCAATACAACCCACATTCCCCACCCCCTTAGTGTCACACAGAATAATTACCCACAACCATCTTTTTTTAAAGTGATAAATTATACTTTATAATGATTCTTATCCGTTAATACACGTAAAAAATAATAATTTATAGTTTAATTGCTCGATCAAAATAAGTAAAAACCGATTGTGACAGTTGACAGTGCGGAATGTGGGATACGATTTTAGATTTTAGATTTTTCCTGATTAGTAAGGTTGATATTGCGCACCCAGTTCGCGGGTTGGGGGCTAGAAACCCGGTTTCTACGAGTTTGGCGTTTAGTTACGAAAAATATATGAAGAAACCGGGTTTCAGCAGATTAGCGATCGCGCGCCAACTAAGTTTTTAGTAGAAACCTCACCAAAAATTCTAAATTAATTCAAAATTTACCACTCAAAATTCACAATTTCAAACTATTCTCTTGTCCGACTTTAGCCTCCTGAGCAACTTGCTCAACGTCATCTTTGGCGAGAATTTCCAAAGCCGCCCCTGCTTCTGCGCCGCCCAACCGCCCCAAAGCTTGAGCGACTCTGTAACGGATTTGCCAATCTGCATTGGAAGCGTAGGGAAGCAGCAGAGGCAGCGCCCGTTTATCTCCCAATTCACCTAATGCACTAATGGCAATGGTTTGAATCAACTCGTTTTCAGAAGTCAGGGCATTTTCTAACATGGGAAATGCTTTTGGATCCCCCATTTCTCCCAAAGCTGCGACGATACTGAGTTGCACCAACCATTCAGATGTACTGCTGTAAACTTGTTGCAAATCGTCTAAAGCAGCGGTTAATTTCAATGCGCCCAAAGCATCGGCTGCTGCTGCTTGTACGTCGGGTTCGGGGTCGTTATTCAGGCTGTTCCGCAGTACCTCTAAAGCGTTCGGCAGATTCTGGGTGCCGAGGGTTGACATTTGGCTGACTGCTGCGTATCTAACGCGGACGTTTTTGTCGCCGATCGCAATTTGAATCAAATTATAGGCGATCGCAGGTTCTAGTTGTCGCAGTTGGTTGACACCTCGCAGCCTTTCACCAAAATCCTCGGAATTTAGCAATTGTTCGACAGACTCAGGGTTAATGCTCATTCGATTTTAAATTTGGTAATTGAGAAGAAGGAAGAAGGAAGAAGGAAGAGGGAAGAAGGAAGAAATATTTCTGCGCGTATTCCTGACTTTTTACTCGCGAATCTAGAGACTTATTGCATAAATCTTTGATTGATAGGGAAGCCTGAGATAAACGCAAATAAACGCGGATAATTTCCCAAAAAGCGAGCGAATCAAAGCAATTAACGTCTTAGATAATTGGTGATTGCCAAACGTTGAGAGATTGAAGGAGCGATCGACTCATGTTTTGATACAATCCTTCAACTGCAACAATTAATTAAGATTCGGCCGCCATCGATCGGATAATATCTCCCCTAGTGAGGATGCCGATTAATTTGCCCGCAGTATCGACTACCAGCAATCGGTGGATGCTGCGATCGTGCATGAGTTTTGCAGCTTCTGGGACAGATTTGTCGGGTTCGATGGTAACTGGCTCTTTACTCATCGCTTCTCCTACTGTTTGTCCTAAAGCCTTGTGGAGTTCTCGCTCGTAACGACCTGGATTTTCTAGGTAAATCACGCTATCGAGTACCATGATGTAAGCGGGCGGAGTTACGCCGGTTTCGCGCCACATCAAGTCGGTTTCGGAGATGACTCCTACTAACAAGTCATTCTCATCTACGACGGGAAGACCGCTAATGTGTCGATCGGCTAAAATTTGAATCGCTTCATTTAAAGGCATTTCGGGGCGCGCCAAAATCGGCTCGCGGCTCATCAGATCGGCTACTGTTTTGGGCATGATTGGCGGTTGATTGAGTTTTTGCTCTACATCCGATCATATAGGGAAACCGTGACACCGATTGAAGAAAGGCAGCTCTGCTGAAGCGATTTGCGATCGGGTAGAAGCCAGGAAAAATTTTGAATGCCATAATTTGAAAGGTTTTTGCGATCGCATCCTGAAATTCTGCCGTTTGTGTGACACAGGCGGGCGATCGATCTGACAACATTGTTAAAATATGTTAAACAGCAGATAAATCCTTACCGATGCCAGAATTTCCCGCCCCAGAAGCAGATACCCAATCAGAAGCGCGCTGTGTATTAGTTTGCCAGTATCAATCTTGCCTGAGACACGGTTCAGCAGCAGTGCTAGCTGCTTTTGAAGCCCAACCAGTCCCAGGGGTGACTGTTCAGGCTTGTAGCTGTCAGGGACAGTGCAACACGGGCCCGACTGTGCGAGTCACTCCAGACGAAATCTGGTATTGTCGAGTTAAACCGAGTGATGTACCCTTGATTGTGGAAGAGCACCTCAAAGGGGGAAAACCTGTAGAGGCGCTGTTCAATCCGAGAATTCATATGCGTTATTATTATTAGTCTTGACTTGATTCGGTGAAACTTTCAAGCTCTGGCGCATCTAATAGACCTCTTGCTTTCATTCGCTTTCCAATCAGGAAATTATCTGCGTTTATCTGTGTTAATCTGCCTTAAATCTGCGGTTTTTGTATTAATCAAAAAATCATAAAATCTTATCTATTATGGAAATTACGCTTTGAAAATCAAACGAATTGCAGTTAGTTTGTTCATGCTAATTATCGGATACACTCCGCAGGTAGTAGCTCAAACGCCTGCGGTGGCTGGGGATATTTGTCCTGGAGATTTGGGGGCGAAAGTTGATGCGATCGCCAATCGTGCTGAATTTAGCCGATCGCGCTGGGGCATTTTGATACAACCGCTATCATCTACCGCGACTCTCTACAGCCGCGACGCAGCCAAATATTTCATTCCAGCATCCAATGTCAAACTGCTAACCACAGCGGCTGCTTTGCAGAAACTCGGTGCAGATTTTCGGATTAAGACATCGGTTTACAGTGGCGAAAATGGGAGTTTTTACGTTGCCGGTAGGGGCGATCCGAGCATTGCCGAGGCTCAGTTGAAGGACTTGGCGCAGCAGTTGAAACGGCGCGGAGTCGATCGCATAAACGAGTTGATTGGCGATGACAGCTATTTTCAAGGCAGTGCAGTCAATCCGAATTGGGAATGGGAAGACGCGCAAGCTGGCTATGGCGCGCCGGTTAACAGTTTGATTTACAATCAAAATGCGATCGAGTTTCTGTTGTCCCCGCAGGCGATCGGGCAACCCCTGAAAGTCACTTTTGCCGAACCAAAATTAGCAAATCAGTGGCAAATTTTGAACAATTCAGTCACAGTCTCTAAAAACGAATCCGAGTTTATTGAAGTTGGCAGAGAATTCGATCGGCCCGCAATTCGAGTTAGTGGACAGTTGCAAGTTGGTGCAGAATCTGAATCAGCTTATGTCGCAGTTATCAATCCCGCCAATAACTTTTTGCAACATTTTCAGCAAGTTCTGGCCGCTGAAGGAATCCCTGTTAAACAAGCTTTAGTTTCGTCTAGTTCTCGCAATTTCACTCAGGAATTAGCCTTTGTTGAATCGCCACCGCTGGCCCAATTGGTGAAGGAAACTAATCGGGAAAGTAACAATCTTTATGCAGAAATTTTATTGAGATTGTTGGGGAAAATTACAGGCAAGATACCTGTGCCGCAAGAGGATACAAGTGAAATTGGTTTAAAAGAGTTAAAAACAGCTTTAACTCAATTAGGCGTAAATCCCAACAGCTACATATTAGCCGACGGCTCCGGTTTGTCTCGCCACAATTTAATTAGTCCAGAAGCCTTGGTGCAAACTTTGAGATTGATGGCTAATTCACCTGCTGCGTCTATCTACCGCGCTTCACTACCCGTGGCTGGCGAAAGTGGCACTTTAAAAAATCGCATTAACATTACACCAAACCGCGTCATTTTGCAAGCAAAAACAGGAACCTTGAGCGGAGTTTCGGCGCTGTCGGGATATATCGAAGTTCCGAATTACGAGCCGCTGGTGTTTAGCATTATCGTCAATCAATCTGACCTATCGGCTGCAAAAATGCGATCGGCAACAGACGAAATTGTGTTATTATTGAACCGCCTGCGTCGCTGTTAAAACCACAGATTTAAAGTGAAAAAGTTAAGCTCAGTAATTACACTTAAAAAACTGGACAGGGCCAAACCGTACAAGTTTTAAGTTTAACTACATTCCTGCGGCGGGGATCGAAAAGCAGCTACAATAAAAGCAGAAGAATTAAAACCATTGGGTCGTTTGGGCCTGCTAACAGTCGGCGGGTTCTGTACTTCCCGAAAATAAGTCTAACTTTGCAACTATGAAGTCTTTAGATTCCGAACAGCAACACATCTTTGTCGAAACCAACAACATCCGCCTGCACTGCGTTTCTCAAGGAGAAGGCGAACTCGTGATCCTCCTGCACGGGTTTCCAGAGTTTTGGTACTCTTGGCGCCATCAAATTCCTGCTTTAGCGCGTCATTTTAAGGTTGTAGTGCCGGATTTGCGGGGCTACAACGATTCGGACAAGCCGACAACCGGTTATGATTTGGATACGCTGAGTGCTGATATTCGCGGTTTGATCGATCGCCTCGGCTATACAAAAGCTCACATTGTCGGTCATGATTGCGGTGGTGCGATCGCGTGGCATTTAGCTCAAAAGTTCCCCGAAAAACTCAACCGGTTGGCAATTTTAAACGCTCCGCACCCGCAGCGATTCGTGCAGGAAATGGCAAGTAATTTCGATCAACTCCGGCGCAGTTGGCACATTTTGGCTTTTCAGGTTCCCGGCATCCCCGAATGGTTGATCCGGCAGAATTTGAAAGATTTTGTGCAAAATATTTTTCAGGGTCAAGCTATTCGCAAAGGAGCTTTTAGCGCTGAGGAAACTAAGATTTATCAAACCGCTTTAGAAAAGCCGGGAGTGTTAGCGGCGGCGATGAATTATTACCAGCAAATGTTTCACCCGCAGCGGCTTTGGCATTGGGGGCAGAAGTTAGAACCTGTGACAGTGCCTACTTTGGTGCTTTGGGGAGAAGAAGATGCGTTTTTGAGCCACAAACTTGTAGAAGGTTTAGATCGGTTAATTACGGCTCCGTTTAAGTTAAAATTAATCCCTAATTGCGGTCACTGGATTCAGCAGGAAGCGCCGCAAACGGTGAATCGAGAATTGCTGAGTTTTTTGAGGAATTCTTCTCCTTCTTTGGCTTTGGCCTAGAAAAAAATTAACCCTTGTAAATAAGAACGGGCAAGATGCCCGTTCCACAAGAACATTAAATTTTTGTGGAACGGGCATCTTGCCCGTTCTTAATATCTGATGCACCCTACTTATTTATTAGTCCCAGAGCAAATTTTCTTGGATCAGCAGTGCAATCATCGCAGTTCTCGAACAAACACCGAGTTTGATAAAAATCCGCCTCACGTAAGTAGCAACCGTCCAGTGACTGATGTTTAAATTTTTGGCAATACATTTGTTTGGCAGGCCTTGGGCTACTAATTGCGCGATCGCCCTTTCCCGTGGACTCAGGCTAATTTCCGGTTTGTAAATTTTGCTTTGCATAGTTTTGCAGTGCAGTAATGAGTTAAAAATCTAGTCAATTAATGGTAGAATGCCCAGTTTTTCTCTAACTTCAGATAAAGGAGTTTCCCAATCAGATGCAACGTCCCAGTCAATTAATCGCTCGGCTAATTTTCCGTGTTTTAAGCCTTTGATAATTTGTCCGATCGCGCATTTGCCACTTAGCAATCCAACTAACACTAAAATCGCACAGGAAGGGCGAAATACTTGAGCGCGAGTAAACGCTTGAAGTACAAATTCATCTTCTGCAGAAGGCGAAAGACCTGTGAGAACGTGCCAAACGTCGTGGTTTCGTTGAATCCAGTCACCAGATGCGATCGGCTCAAACCCTTGTTTGTCTAAAAATCGCGCCACTTCGCACCCTAATGTTCCTGCTGGCAGTTGGCGCAATTTTTCCAAGTCTATTTCAAAATGTCGATCGCTCTCAATTTGAGGATTAATTGTTTGAGCCATCTTTAATATAACTCCTAATTGACCGTCAGCCATAATTTATTCTCGCTCCAACAATGATTTAAGTTTCTTAAAAATTAAATTCGCGTTTGTCAAGTTCATTTTTGCGCTGAATCAAGACGACTTTTTTTACACCCTCAGCTTAGAAATCGTACTTTCTATCACCGCAATTGGCTTTCCGGAGCTTTAATATTTCTTTACAAACAGTCTCAGATTTGCAATCTGCCAGTTGTCAAAATCGCGTTAGTGTTAGTTACCGCAACTTGACCCACCGGGAAATATCCGTAAAATCCACAGTATTTAGCGGTGATTGGAACTCCTTTACTTACGTATATAAATTTATTCTGCTGCTAAGTATTTGCACCTGCAATGAGTCAGAAGTTGAAGGGTGCAAAACGAGGGAAATGGGTGCTAGCAAGTGAAGAGAGTTGAAAAGACGTGAAGTAGGGTGAAGTAAACAGTTGACAGTTAACAGTTGATAGTTGACAGCTTGCCCTGTAGCAATATTATTCGCAGGGTGTGTCGCCATTAAAAATTTCTGAATTAAAATCGACTTTTCGAGTAGCGACGCACCTCAATAGCTCTCGGTGACAGAAATTTCCCTGGGCGATCGCACTTGGAGCGAGCTAGTATTTGAGAAGATTAAATTCTTCAATTTTGCCTTTAACTGAGACGTATTGACCAGTGCGCTGTCGCTCAAATGAGTGACACTCGCTTGCATCGACTGGTAAAGTATGGGGCTGCTAGCTATAAATAAAGTAGAAGTTTATAAAATGTATTGCCATAAAACGAGTTAATCTTTGGTTTTCAGCAGGAGTTTTGGCATTAATTTGGTGCGGTGCTGCTAGCGCTACAACTTATATTAATCCCAACGGCAAAACTACTTTAAACCTGTCAGAAAAAGTAAACAATCCTAACGGTTTTTATTTTACAAAAGTAGGCGATCGCGATTTTTTTGGCAATATTAAAATTACCCGTTCCCAACAAGCAGCAGGCTCTTACTATTACAATGGAACTTTCAAAGACATTTCGACTGGGCCCCAATACCTCTCGGTTAAGGAAATTGGGCCAGGCTCAGGCTAACGAGTTTACAACTATTTCAGGAGATTAAATCCTTCAATTTTGTGCTTAACCGAGAGGTATTGGACTGGGCCCGGCAAAACAATTGACATCTCCCCTCGCCTTTTCAGGCTAGGGAGATGTCAAAGCAGCAATTATGCAATAGTAGGTTGGATTTCTGTACATTGAACCCAACCTACTATTGCTAATAACTAATGACTAATCACTAATGACTAATCACTACCAAAGTTAGACTTCTTCCAACTCTTCTACATCCTGATCTTCATCAACATCCTCATCCGCATCAACATCAACATCAACATCAGGATCAACAGGAGCGACAGAATTAGCAGAAACTACAGCACCAGTCTCAAGTTTTTCCCGTACTAGCCGCTCGATCTCATTTTTGAAATCGATATTTTTCTCCATGTGTTGAATCACTTTGTCACGTCCTTGAGCAATATTTTCGCCGTTATAGCTATACCAAGAACCTTTTTTCAAAATCACTCCCATTTCGTCTGCCAAGTCAGTCAGACAGCCTAAAGTCGAAATGCCTTTGCCAAATACAATGTCAAATTCGGCAATGCGGAAAGGCGGAGCAACTTTGTTTTTAGCAACCTTAACTTTGGTGCGGTTGCCGTATTCTTCAGTACCTTTTTTCAAGCTTTGAATGCGGCGAATGTCGAGCCGCACGCTGGCGTAGAATTTGAGTGCGTTACCGCCAGTGGTTGTTTCGGGGTTGCCGTAAGTTATGCCGATTTTCTGCCGCAATTGGTTGAGGAAAATCACGGTACAGCCGGATTTGCCGATGTTGCCGGTGATTTTGCGAAGCGCTTGACTCATCAAGCGCGCTTGCAAACCCATGTGGGAGTCGCCCATGTCGCCTTCGATTTCGGCGCGGGGGACGAGGGCGGCTACGGAGTCAATGACTACGATATCGACGGCGACGGATCGCACGAGTTGATCGACAATTTCTAGGGCCATTTCGCCGGTATCCGGCTGGGAAACTAAGAGATTTTCAATATCTACGCCTAATGCTGAGGCGTAGGTGGGATCGAGGGCGTGCTCGGCATCGACGAAGGCTGCGATACCGCCGGTTTTTTGGACTTCGGCGATCGCGTGGAGCGCTAGAGTAGTTTTACCGGAACTTTCCGGGCCGTAAATTTCAATAACTCGACCTTTGGGCAAACCGCCGCCCAAAGCAATGTCCAGTGTCAGGGCTCCGGTGGGGATGGTTTCTACCCTCATGCGAGTGGAGTCTCCCAATCGGACGATCGCCCCTTTGCCAAAGCTGCGCTCGATTTGGGACAGTACGGAAGTTAGGGCTTTTTGCTTTTCTGTGTTTTCAGTAGTTTTTGTAGAAGCTTCTTTTTTTGCCATTTTCGGTACGCGGGTAGACCCCTTGCGGAGCTTGTTGATTAACTGTACAACACGTATGTTAGCAGTTATTTTTGGGGTCTGGAGGTTCTGGGAGGATTTGGTTTAAGATTCTTGATTTTGGGGTGGTTCAGCCTGAGCCAGCTTCCAGAAGGCACTCATGTAGAATGTATTCGGCATCCGGCAGAGGGTAGAATTATTGTCGGTTGGGGTATAGCGGTTCTCAAGCGTGGTGAGGTATGCCCTATGCCATATCCCCTATGCCATATCCCGGAAGCGTACCTAATATGAGAGCTCGAAAGGCTATATATACTGGTATCGATCGCTCGCTTGAGTAAGGTTTAGCATGGTCTATAGTTCCTCTGGGACGATCGCCACAATTAGGACAAGCATGGCATCTACAACACATCAAGACACATCTGTTAATCCCAAAATTCCCCAAAATTCCCGGTTGCTGATCAGCTTATTGGCGATCGGCATTTTACTAGGTATCGGATTTCGGTTCTTCGAGATCGATCGCAAACTTTACTGGCACGACGAAGTTTACACATCAATCCGCGCCGCAGGTTTCACCAGGCAAGAAATCGACGACGCACTATTCCAAAACCGAATTATTCCCGCACCAGAATTGCAGAAATATCAGCGGATCAAACCGGGAAGTACAGCAGCAGATACAATTCGTTCTTTAGCACTAGAAGACCCACAACATCCGCCTTTGTACTTTCTCATGGCTCGTTTGTGGATGCAGCAATTTGGCAGTTCTCTAGCAGCATCCCGCAGTTTGCCAGCAATATTGAGTTTGCTGTCACTGCCTTTGATGTACGCTTTAGCTCAGGAACTTTTCGCCTCAAAAAATGCGGCCTTAGTAGCAACAGCACTGTTAGCTTTATCTCCCTTTGACATCTTGTTTGCCCAGACAGCAAGGCAGTACAGTTTTCTGACAACCGTAGTTATTGGCAGCAGTTGGCTACTGTTGAGAGCAGTGCGGTTGCGGGGTTGGCAAAATTGGGCCTATTACTCGCTGGCGATCGCGATCGGCTTATACACTCACCCTTTCTTCAGTTTAACACTGATCGGACACGGAGTTTTTATAATTTCTTGCTGGCTGTTTGTTAAAAAAAGAAAATTGCGAAGTCATTTAACTAATTCTCAATTTTTCTTGGCAGTAACAGCAGCTTTAATCTTATATCTGCCGTGGATTTATGTGCTGGCGACCAATCTCCAACGAGCCTCAGCTACGACAGATTGGACGCGAGTAAATCCGGGTTGGCTGTATTTAGCAAAATTGTGGACTCTCAGCTTTACAGCCTTATTTTTTGACTTCGACTTAGGCTTTGACAATATCTGGACTTATCTGCTGAGATTGCCATTTTTGCTGTTAATTGGGGCAGCCCTTTACCAAATCTGCCGCCAAACTAGCAGTTCAACTAAGCTGTTTATTTTAACATCAATTTTTGTACCTTTTTTGATGCTGGCTTTACCGGATATCATTCTAGGTGGCAAACGTTCCGCCGTCAGCCGCTATCTAATTTCGTGCTTTCCGGGAGTACAGCTAGCAGTTGCTTGCTTGCTCGCAAGTAATGTGAAAACTCAGCAGCGGTTTTGGCAAGTAGTTTTAGCCGGGGTATTTACAGCAAGCATAGCATCCTGTACGATCAGTGCTGTTTCTGATACTTCGTGGAGCAAAGACTTGAGCTATTTTAATGCTGAAGTTGCGAGAAATATTAACAAAGAGGCGATCGCTAATCGATCGATTAAAGATACAATAGTAATTAGTGATCGCGGTAACGACTTTACTAACATGGGAGATTTGCTTTCCCTGAGTTATTTGCTTGACAAAGATGTACGGCTGATGCTGCTGAGCCAGTCGCCAGATCTGGAAATGCTGAACAGATATTCTGCTCCTCTGGTATTCCGCCCTTCGGAAAAATTGCGATCGGCATTCAAGCAAAATCAACGGCGGCTAGAACCTATATTGGAATATCCCAGACTTTTTCGAGTGCGACGAGCTTCTTAAAGTAACTTGACATAAATTCGCGATCATCCCCGGTAGGGTGCCCCGGAAAAAACTGTTTGACTTACTTCAGGTATCTGGGCTGACGCACCCTACATCTACATCTATTTAGGATAACGAAATGCAAAATATAAATAAATCCGATTCCGAACACTCGCAGAAGTTTCGCAATCTTCAGACAGAATTGCGAGAACGTTGGCGAGAAATCGAAGAATTCGATAGCGGAGATTGTGACATTATCGTCATTCCTTCTCTTAGTTTAGATCAGCAAGAAATACTGAAAGTTGAGGGTGCTTACCACTACGAAGAGCGGCATTTATTTTCATTGATTCGCCTGCGAAATCCCCGCACGCGCTTAATTTATATTACCTCGGAGCCACTGCACCCGATGATTGTGGATTATTACCTGCAATTGCTCCCAGGTATTCCATTTTCTCACGCGCGCGATCGGCTTTTGCTGTTTTCTACTTATGATGCTTCTGCCAAACCTCTTACCCAGAAAATTTTGGATCGTCCCCGCTTGATGGAGCGCATTCGTCAAGCAGTGCGGCCGACAAAATGTTATATGGTTTGTTACAACTCGACGCATTTAGAACGCGAATTATCTGTTAAATTGGGTATTCCTCTGTGGGCGAGCGATCCTGATTTGTTATACTGGGGAACAAAAAGCGGCAGCAGGCAGATTTTCAAAGAAGCTGGCGTGCCTTATCCTGACGGTTCCGAGTTGGTTTGGAATGCGGAAGATTTGGCGGAAGCTGCGGCCGAGTTGTGGGAAAGGCAGCCGGATTTGCAGCGGATAGTAATTAAGTTAAATGAAGGTTTTTCGGGGGAAGGAAATGCAATTTTGGATCTAAAACCGATCGCGAATAAAGCCCCTCAAGAAAGAGTTAAAGCAATTGGCGATTGCTTCCACAATTTGCGATTTCAATCCACAGGCGAAACCTGGGAAAATTTCAGCAGTCGCATTCCCGAATTAGGGGCAATTGCCGAAGCATTTATCGAAGGATCAGAAAAGCGATCGCCCAGTGTTCAAGGTCGAATTGTTCCCAGTGGCGAAGTAGAAATCCTCTCAACCCACGACCAGATTTTAGGAGGCCCAGACGGTCAAATTTTCTTGGGTTGCCGATTTCCGGCGGATGAATCCTATCGGCTGGCGCTGCAAGAATCGGGATGGAAAGTCGGGAAAAATTTAGCTGAAAAAGGTGCTTTGGAGCGATTTGGAGTGGATTATGTTGCCGTCAAGCAATCGGACGGCCAATGGGATCTTCAAGCAATAGAAATTAACTTACGAAAAGGAGGTACAACTCATCCGTTTATGGCTTTGAAACTGTTAACAAACGGTCGCTACGAGCGAACTACCGGATTATTTTACAGCCAGCAGGGCCGTCCGAAATATTATGTGGCTTCGGACAATTTGAAAAAGGAGCGGTATCGGGGATTATTGCCGAATGATTTGATGGATATTATTGCTGACAATCAACTCCACTTTGACAGCGGTACTGAGACGGGGAGTGTGTTTCATTTAATGGGTTGTTTGTCGGAGTTTGGCAAACTTGGATTGACGAGTATCGGCAATTCGCCGCAAGAAGCGGAGGATATGTATAACAAGGTTGTGAAAGTGCTCGATCGCGAAACTTCATACTAAATCCCAAGCAGTCATTGGTCAGTAGTCATTAGTCATTGGTCAGTAGTCATTAGTCATTGGTGATTTAAGCTAATCACCAAAGCACAGGGGATTTAAGCCCCCACCTTTAGGTGGATTGTTTTTAGGCTGGGGCTTAAATCCCCTGCCTAAAAACTTCGCACTCATCTGTCATCTGTCAACTGTCAACTGTTAACTGTTAACTGTTAACGCAGGTTTTACGCTGCGGAATTTTAGGTTGTGGCTAATTTTTAGTGGGATAAAGTGGCGTGGGATCGATCGACCCTGTGCGGTTGAGAGGCCAAAAACGGACGATCGCCCTACCGATGATATTTTCCTTGGGTACAAAGCCCCAATAATGGCTGTCACAGCTTGCGTTGCGGTTGTCGCCGAACACCAAGTAAGAATTTTGAGATACAACTACAGGCCCGTAGGGATAATTGGGAATTTCTTCAATATACTTTTCCTGTAGCGGCTGCTTGTTGATAAAAACTTTTCCCTCTTTGACTTCCACAGTATCCCCCGGAAGTCCGATCACTCGCTTGATGTAGGCATCTTTGATCGGTGGCGGCTGTCCCGTGCACAAACTCGCCGAATCGGGAGGCATAAATACGATAATATCTCCTCGGTGCGGATCTTGGAATCGATAGCTCACCTTGTCTATGATTAATCGATCGTTAATTTGCAAGGTTGGGAGCATCGAGCCAGTAGGAATGTAGCGAGCTTCAGCAACCAGGGTGCGGATGCCAAAGGCTAAAAATGCTGCTAAGCCGATCGTCTTAATTCCTTCTATCCAAGGATTCTCGGTATCTTGCGGTGGTTTTTCGTCGGCTGACTTGTCTAGACGAGTCATAAGTATTTAAGTCACTGGGCTAAATACAAATTATAGACTTAATTCGGAATTTTTTGAGGAAATCTGCAAAATCTTTGTGGGCAGGGGGAGTTTTTGTATTATCTGGTTGAGTCAAGTACATCGAGGATCACTCTAGAAGTTACAAATTTTCCGAAACTTAGTTATAGTCATTACTATTTTTAAAGCTATTTTAATGGTAAGATTTGTCCATGCTTCTACGCACATTAGTGATTGAATTATAGCTTATGCCGACCACATCAAGTTTGTTAATCCGTCGCGCTCGCATTCTGTTACCCGATGGCGAGTTTTTGGTAGGGGACGTGCTAATTAGCGATGGCAAAATTGTTCGAGTTGCTCCTGAGATTGTCGCAGAGGTCGATCGCGAAATAGATGCGATCGGCTTAACTCTGTTACCCGGAGTAATTGACCCGCAGGTACACTTCCGCGAACCAGGTCTGGAACACAAGGAAGATTTGTTTACCGCTAGCTGTGCCTGCGCTAAGGGCGGTGTGACATCGTTTTTGGAAATGCCCAATACGCGACCTCTGACAACAACGCAAGCTGCTTTAGATGATAAGCTAAGCCGTGCTGCTGACAAGTGTTTGGTCAATTACGGCTTTTTTATTGGGGCCACGCCGGAGAATTTGCCGGATTTGTTGGATGCGAATCCGACTCCGGGGATTAAGGTGTTTATGGGTTCGATGCACGGACAGCTTTTGATGGATGGAGAGGAAAATTTAGAGCGAGTTTTCTCTAAGGGCAATCGATTAATTGCAGTACACGCCGAAGATCAAACTAGAATTAATCAGCGTCGTCAGGAATTTGCCGGCAGTACCGATTTAGCAGTCCACTCGCAAATTCAAGACAATCAAGCAGCCTTGTTAGCCACTCAGCTAGCCGTAAAACTTTCTAAAAAATATCAACGCCGACTGCATATTTTGCATCTTTCAACTGGCGATGAAGCCGAGTTTTTGCGACAAGAAAAACCGAGTTGGGTAACAGCGGAAGTAACGCCACAGCATTTGTTGTTAAATACCAGCGCATATCAGAAGATTGGCAGTTTAGCTCAGATGAATCCGCCATTGCGCGAGCCCCGCGACAACGAAATACTTTGGCAAGCTTTACTCGACGGCGTAATTGATTGTATCGCCACAGATCACGCGCCGCATACATTAGCAGAAAAAGCTCAAGAGTATCCAAATAGTCCATCGGGAATGCCCGGAGTAGAAACTTCTTTGCCTTTGATGCTGACGCAAGCAGTCGAGGGAAAATGTACTGTAGCGCAAGTTTCTCATTGGATGTCGGCGGCAGTTGCTAAGGCTTATAAAATTCCCAATAAAGGGAAAATTGCTCCAGGTTTGGATGCAGATTTAGTATTGGTAGATTTGGACAAATACCGCCCGGTGATCGGAAAAGAGATGGCGAGTAAATGCGGCTGGAGTTCCTTTGAAGGTTGGAATTTAACTGGATGGCCCGTGGTGACGGTTGTGGGAGGAAAAGTTGTTTTTGAGAATGGCAAGTTGGATACAAATGTCAGGGGAGAAGCCTTGAGATTTGACGATGAGAGATAAGAATTGGCGGTTGAAACCGCGACTACACAAACTAAGTCCGCCTCCGCGGACTAAAGAATCAGGTCGGATTTAAGCGGTAGGGTGCGTCAGTTTGGAAATTGTAAATTATCACGAAAAATGTTGTTCTGACGCACCATTTATTCCGGGCTTGCGTCAGTTTTGAGATTGTGAGATTGTCGCGACAATCTCACGCTTCTGACGCACCCTACTTCACTCCAAAACTGACACCAAAATTTGTGCTAAACTTATAAAAGCATATTCCCTTATTGTCAAGGCGATATTACCTATGCTCCAAGAATTAGAAACACAACTTCTTGCCTTAACTCCGACCGAGAAATCTGAAGCAATACGGCTGTTAACCCAAAGTTTAAGCAATAGCTGGCCAGGAATAACCAAGACTCCCGGAGTTTGTGGTGGCGATGCTTGTATTGCCAAAACTCGGATTCCAGTTTGGGGACTGGTAGAGTCTCGCCGTCTGGGTATCACTGAATCAGAACTGCTAAATGACTATCCTCATATTAGCGCTGCCGACTTAGTGAATGCTTGGAGTTACGCTAATGCAAATCTTGATGAAATTGAAGCAGCCATCAAAAAAAATGAGGAAGCTTGAACTATGGTGCGTATTTATGCGGACGAACATTTCCCGCGCATAGTTAGCGAATTCTTGCGAACTGTGGGTCACGATGTGTTAACAGTTCAAGAAGCAGGAAATGCAAATCTGGGAATTCCCGATCCAGAGGTGCTAGAATTTGCTACGAGTAACGATAGAGCTGTTTTGACATTAAATAGGTTTGATTTCATCGGACTGCACAAACATCAGCCAAACCATGCGGGTATTATTGTTTGTAAAGATGACAGAGATAGAAATCGGTTGGCAATACGCATCAATGAGACTATTTCAATGGAAGAAACTTTGAGGGGTAAATTGATTCGTGTCAACCGCCCGCCGCAGTAAGTACGCGCCAGCGTAGCTATCCCGTAGGAAATCGCCCTTTTTCAATTTTCCCATTGCCTATCCAATAAATCGCCATTCCCCATCACTTCAACTTGCCACTCGTTATCTAGATAACTCAAAGAAATTTAAAAACAAATCTCTGGTTGATACTGTCTCCAGGACAGCACCAAAAAATTGTGCTAAAACACTCAGAATATATTCCCTTATTGTCAAGGCGATATTACCTATGCTCCAAGAATTAGAAACACAACTTCTTGCCTTAACTCCGACAGAAAAATCTGAAGCAATACGGCTGTTAACTCAAAGTTTAAACAATAGCTGGCCGGGAATTACCAAGACTCCCGGAGTTTGTGGTGGCGATGCTTGTATTGCCAAAACTCGACTGCCCGTTTGGCTGTTTGTGAGTTTACGCAGTCAAGGTACAACGGATGCTGAAATTCTGCAATTTTATCCTTATTTGAATGCTATAAATTTAGTCAATGTCTGGACTTATGCTGAGGAAAATTCAGAAGAAATTGCCACAGCACTCAGAGAAGAAGCAGCAGCAATGATGCAGGAAGTATAATTTATGGCACGTCTTTATGCAGATAAACAGTTCCCGTTTCCTGTTGTGGCATTGCTGCGAAATTTTGGTCACGATGCCCTGACTATTCAAGAGGCAGGAAATGCTGGAGATGATGACCCGGAAGTATTAGCTTTTGCTGCAAATAACGATCGCACGGTGATGACGCAAAATCGCCGGCATTTCATACGCTTGCACGCTGAACAACCTAACCATTCTGGCATTATCGTATGTACAGATGACAAAAATCTAGAAAGATTGGCAACACGCATTAATGATGCTATTGCTGGTGAGGAAACTTTGAGGGGAAAATTGATTCGAGTCAACCGCCCGCCACAGTAAGTGCGTGAAGCGTAGCTATCCCGCGCGTGAATCGCACTCGATCAATTTTCCCATTGCTAATCCAATAAATCGCCAGCGCCAATTACTTCAATTTGCCGCCCGTTATCTAGATAACTCAAAGAAATTTGCAAATAATTCTCTGGTTTGTACTGCAATCTTTCTGCCCATTCGATCGCCACAATCCCCAAATCCCTTTCTAATCCGTCCCAATAACTCTCTAAGTGCAAGGCTTCCGCTTCTTCGGGTTCCAGTCGATACAAGTCTAGATGGTACAGTGGAACTCGCCCTGCAAAATACTCGTTAATCAGGGTGAAAGTAGGACTTTCCACAGGTTCGGAGATTCCCAAACCTTCGGCTATACCTTGCACCAAGGTAGTTTTGCCTGTGCCTAAATCTCCTTGTAATAAGATTACAGTCCCGGCGGGGAGCGATCGACCTAACGCCATACCAAACTTGCGCGTAGCCTCAAAATCTGGCAGCAAAGTTTTCATTTCATTCATTAGTCAGTAGTCAGTAGTCAGTAGTCAGTAGTCAGTAGTCAGTAGCCTCCCCATCTCCCCATCTCCCCATCTCCCCATCTCCCCATCTCCCCATCTCCCCATCTCCCCATCTCCCCATCTCCCCATCTCCCCATCTCCCCATCTCC
>NZ_JAUBVR010000072.1:0-31427 GCF_036705955.1 Microcoleus sp. A6-C6
CTAGCACAAGAAAGAATTGTTATTGAACACGTTAACCGGAGTCTGAAAATTTTTAAAATCTTGTCGAGTCGTTATCGGAATCGTCGCCGCCGTTATGCAAAGCGTTGTAATTTGTTATCAGCAATTTATAATTATGAGTTAGCTCTAGGGGATTAAATTTAAAACCTTCTACTATAACATAGATTTTTTTTGCAAGAGGTCTAATGGTAATGTCAGAATCCTATCTCTTAAATTTAGTTGGCGATAAAAAGTTTTTTGGGCCGCCATTGCCGGAATTAATAAATCTTCGAGGTGATTCGCAATCGCTTCATTTTCTACTTGGGGACGATTTTTTTTCTTTGCATGGTCTCGGTTAATTCGTTTTTTGCTACTCATAACTGGTTCAATCCTGGTTCAACTGCTTGCCAGATCAATGTTTCAGCCTATTTTATCTTTTTTCACGTACCCCTTGACAATTTGCACTTTTTCTTAACTTGTCACAAATGATTCCATCCCAACTCCCGTTCTACTAACGTCTGTCCGCCTATTCCCAAGCCTTTGACTACAAATGCCATGAATTGTCGTCTGTCAGTTCCCTTGAGTTTTTTAGCTGTTTTGATGTAAAGAGATTTGGCGTGTTCGGTCAGTTTCATGATAGATTTTAGAGACATAAGATACGCTGCACACTGAAATTATCTTTCGGTCATCATTCGGTCGTTATAGGATCAATCATTCTGTGGCTGCCTCTTAGTGTGTTTTTTGAGCTTAACCTAAAAAGTGCCTTTTTTTGTATGTTTGGTTCACATTATAGTGACTTTTGTAGCTCGGCTCGCCTCGCGTCCCGTCCCTCTTCCAAAACTGTCCGAAGTATTGCAACATGAGGATGTCTTATTTTTGCTCAAAATTTTGAGTTTTGCTAAAGAATACCGAGAAAGATGCTGCACGATATGGAAAGGACATCTAAAGTTTTCCGCCCAATTTACATAGGCAAGCGGACATTTCTAGGGCTAAAAGATTTGGTAATCGCATTTTACGCCCAAAAATGTCCATTCCAATGCTCTTATTGTAGTTTGCCAACAAAATCCCATCCCGATCCGTTGCCAGTCAATCAAATTAAACAACAAATTGATTGGAGTTTTGAGCAATATGCGGATGAATTGAGCAGTTTCCAACAACTTTCAGTAGGTAACGAAGGGTCTATTATAGATCGGGAACGTTTTCCCAAGGAAGCAATAGTTTACTTGCTCGATCGAGCACAAGCAATGTCTTCTTTGAAAGTTTTATCCCTGGAAACACGCCCAGAATATATTTCACCAGCAACGATGGAGGAAATTTTCCATTTAACCCATGCTGATATTTTGGATGTGACAATTGGCTTTGAAACACAGGACGATCATTTGCGCGAAGTCATTTTGAATAAAAGCATTCGTCGAAAAACTTTTGAAGCCAAGATCAAGCTGCTGGGTGAAATGGGGGTTAGACTGACAAGCTACGTGTTGTTAAAACCAGGCCCAACAATGACTGAACAAGAAGGTATCAAGGAGGCAATTCTAACAATTGAATATCTTGCAGAAATCTGTCAAAAATTTGGGACTGATTTGATAATCTATCTAAATCCTGTATACGTAGCCAAAGGCACACCTTTAGCCAAGGCTTTTTCACTTCATCAATACAAACCAGTTCGTATCCAAAGTGTTGTTCAAGTGATTGCCGAAACCCGTGATTTGAACGTACCGATTTATACAGGACTGTGGTCTGAAAACAATACTGATGGTTATGGTGATTATACTGTCCATAAGGATTATCAACCAGAAATACGTAACGCCATAAAACAGTTTAATAAAACTCAAAATTTTGATTTACTTCAACCTTTTGATCTGAGCGAACTTGATGACAGACAGTATCAAGCCCAACCAATTCTGCTGTGAATAATTTTAGGTGAGCAATGTTATTAGACAGCTTTGACTGGATTACTATCCCCGCAGGTTTATTTTGGATGGGAACCGATCTGAGGGTAGATAATGTCGCCGCCGATAGTGACTGGGCTAAACAAGTTGAAGTACCACAGCACGAAGTCTATTTGCCCAGCTATCAAATCAGCCGTTTTCCCGTCACCAATGCACAATGGGCGCAATTTTTAGCACACACCAATTATGCCTGGGCTGACCTGCAAAAACTGTGGGAACATGGCTTGCCAGAAGGTCAAGAAAACCATCCTATTACGTGGGTGACATGGCATGATGCGATCGCCTTCTGTGATTGGGCAGGAGTTCGATTGCCAACCGATGCACAGTGGGAAAAAGCGGCTCGCGGTACAGATAAACGCCTGTACCCTTGGGGAAATCAACCCCCCACAGCCCAATTAGCCAATTATGGCAACCAGGTGCGTCATACCACAGCCGTCAATGCCTATCCCTTGGGCAAGAGCTATTATGGCATATTTGACATGGCAGGTAACGCTTGGGAATGGATCAGTACCATTTGGGGAACCGATACCGATCGTCCTGACTTCGCGTATCCGTATCAAGCTGACGATGGGCGAGAAAACCTGGACGATCCCACTATCTTGCGTATCGTTCGGGGTGGTGGATGGAAATACACGCCAGACTTGATTCGCTGTGCCTATCATGACTGGAACAAACCTGATACCAGAGGCAGCGGACTTGGCTTTCGTGTGGTTGCCGCTTAATTGAATCGCTCAATGACAAAGGAGAACACAGTAAATGGATGCGACTTCTATCATCTTAGATCTGCCACCGACTCTAACAGACACTTACCTGCAAACTCATGCCAATGTTGATACTCTCGCCGATCAGTACGGAAAACAGTATCAGTATATTCGCCGATCGGCTAACCCAGTTGGTTTTTTAAGCCATGAACAATTGGTGCTGAAACTCTACCAAATGCTGCGGGAAACTGAACCCTTGCCGCAGCATTTACAAGATAATTTGTCAACTTTTATCGACAAGGAGCTTGCTCAGGGACACGTCGATCCAAAACAAGGCGTTGGCTTTGCGATTCTGTCCCAAGGCTTCTTAAGCATCAATATTTGGGGGCGAGGCAATGTATTGTTTACCCAAACCTATACCGTGGAAGGCAGTTTCCCTGCATTATCACCCAAGCCTCTAGAAAAAACAGGAGTTGCCTGTACCTGGGAAATGAGAATTATGAGGTATGAATATGACCGATGGCAGGACTACCTTGAAACAGAAATGACCCTGGCTGATAAAAAACACTATCTCCAGAATTTCATTGCCGGTAATTTGTTCAAAACAGGAATCACCCAACACTAATGGACACACAAATTATTTCTGCGGACTCTCACGTCATTGAACCGCCTAACCTCTGGCTGGAAAGGCTGGATCGAGAATATCGGGACAGAGCACCGCACATCTACTGGAATGAGGAGCGTCAAGGGTGGTTTTTCGTCTGCCAAGAGCTTCAACCAGCCTTGGTGAACTCCCTGTACGCAGTGGATAAATCTCCCGAAGAGTTTGCCCAGCAGCGGCGCGTGGGGATTGAGGCTACCCGACTTGGTGGCAACGATCCTAATGAACGCCTCAAGGATATGGAGCGTGACGGTATCGCCGCAGAAGTTCTTTACACCAGCTTAGGGATGTCGTTGTTCTGGCTTCATGACGCTGCATTCCAGCAAGCCTGCTTCCGTGCATACAACAACTGGTTGGCTGAATTTGTCACATACGCACCTAAGCAACTGATTGGCATCGGACTAATTTCACTTTGGGATGTGGATGACGCGGTTCATGAGATGAAGCGCTGTCATCAGATGGGACTAAAAGGGGTGGCAATTTGGGCTTCTCCACCAGAAGAACGGGCATTCACTAGCACCTGTAATGACCCATTCTGGCGCGCAGCCCAAGAAATGGAAATGCCGGTGAGCCTGCATATTCTTACGGGCTATCGAGAAAGTCCGAAGGTCTTTGACTACAACACTAATGTGGAGCGGTGTCAACGCAACATGATCTTCCCGGAGGAGATCCAGCACTCTCTGACGGATATCATCTTCTCCGGCGTGCTGGAGCGCTTTCCCAATCTGAAGTTGGTGTTGGCGGAGAACGATATCGGCTGGGTAGCTTACCATCTGCTGCACGCAGACCGTATCCATGTCAAGCTCAGTCCGATCGCCCCCACCTCCCTGACGATGAAACCTAGCGAATACTTCAAGCGCCAGGTTTACTCCACCTTTATGGAAGATGAAGTTGGCATTTTGACCATGCAGATCCTTGGCGCAGATAATTTCATGTGGGGCAGCGATTATCCCCACTATGAGTCAACTTGGCCGAAGTCGCAGGAGATTATCTCGCAGTCGTTTCAAAATACCCCCGATGAGGATCGACTCAAAGTTGTCTACAAGAACTGTGCCAAGCTCTATGGTCTTGATGCCTAAAACTATAAATTTTGATAAAAAGTGCAATGACTCAACAGCAAATTATTGACTATCCTTGGTATCGATTCATCGACAAAGATATCGAGTCCAGAACCCTAGCCAGTGTCGGCTTCACAAATCTCATCGCGAAGCAGCCCTATGCGATCGATGACGCGACATTTGAGGGGTTTCGATCGCGATATTCCCCGATCAAGCAATTTCAGAAGATCACCCGTGACCTTTTTATGGCAAGTCTGCGGGGTGAAGCCGACCCTGCGATCGCAGATACGGTTCTCGCCGGACAGCCACCCTGTCGTGGCAAAGAGTACCATCTCAAACTCACCGAGAAGCAGCTTCAGCTCCCCGTTTTCTTCCGTACCGACGAAGTAGCACCAGGAGAGATTGCGGAGATCCAGTGCTTTGGCTCTGCATGGGAAATCGCAGATCAGCTCAGAGACATCTACCTCGCCTTTCCCGACGACTTCGGCGTGCCGACTCGGTTTTTCCGTTCGCTAGCCAGCAGCGTTTCTCAATCCCTACGTAGCTATATCGGCGACCAACCCATCATTCATCATCTGCTCAATAACGCATCACGTCCGCATGGCGGACGCTACTTTATTCAACGGTGTCGGGACGAAGGGCTGCGTTTTTTTAGCTGGGATGCTGTTCAGTGGAAAGACTGCAATTTTGTCCGTGCCCATGAGTTCTACGACCTCAGATACAATGGCTTTTTCGATCAGTGGATGGAGGCTTGCGAAGAAGGTCGTCTGTTTTTTGACCACCCCCCTACGCCCCTATACGACGCAAAAGTGATCATGGCGTGGCCTTTCTGGAGCAAGTCGCGGCAATATTATTCCGATGACATCCGCAGACTCTTTCCACATACAGATATCATCACTCCAGAGGGCTTTCATCTGGCGGATGGTTCCTGGGTCAGCCTTGAAGACTTCTGCCAGATCAGCATGAGTAAGCGCACTTACTACTTTAAATTTGCTGGCACAGATCCGACCCTGAACTGGGGAAGCCGCGCAGTGTATTACACGGGTAGCCTTTCAAGGCCAGCGTGTCGTCAAATGTTCGACAGGATTCTCGCCGACTACCAAGTCGGGCATCACTGGATAGTCCAGGAGGCTCGAACCTGGTCTGAGCCTGTTACCGCGATCGATCGAGACGGACAAGAGGTCATCGTAGATGCCTATACCAAGCCCAGCGGCTTTTACAGCCCTGACGGACTGGTCGGTATTTTGATTATGCAGCAACACTCCCGGAAGGTTCACGGATCGCCGAAAACCGTGATGAGCATCGTGTTCTGAAATAATAGCCGTTGAAATCAACAACCTAATTGTTTAGCTCTCTCCCATCTAACTAACCCAGTGCTACCAAACTTACTACTGAGGGAAATCAATGAAGTTAAGTCCCGGAGAATTTAGATGCTAAATAAAAGCTTTTTAACAGTCGGAAGCAAACGCTTTCACTATATCTGGTTGCGCGATAATTGTTTTTGTCCTGAGTGTCGTCGTCCAAACACTTTACGGAAGGTTTATGATATCAGCGATCGCACCTCACCTCCGGAACCTTTGTCGGTAGAAGAACAGGATGGTGAGTTAACGATTCTCTGGAACGAAGATCCTCCCCACCGCAGTACCTTTCCAATTTCTTGGCTGCTAAGTCATGCTTACGATCGCGAAACAGGACGTGGGAGCTTTCATCAAGAGTTTGAATCCATCGAGAAAGAAGAAATTCTTTGGGACAAAGCTTGGATCGAGAATCACTTGTCCGAGTATTGTCATGACGCTGATTCCTGTAGATTTGAGACGTGGGCTAATCAACTTTTTACCCTGGGATTTACGGTACTTGAAAATATGTCGGCTGAGGACTTCGAGGTTTTTCTCTCAACCATCGGACCTATTTATCATACTGAGTTCGGAGCAATTTCGATGATGAGAGTAGACTTGAATACCAAACCAGTACCACATCCTGGCGATGTTCTTTTCCCACACAACGATTTTTCCTACAGGTGCTGTCCGCAACTGTTAACGTGCTTGCATATGGGGCAAAACGATGTGTTGGGTGGGGAATCGCTGTTAGTAGATGGCTTTCGTGTTGCCCACGACTTTCGCCAGAACCATCCCAATTACTTTCAGATTTTAGCGGCGACCCCCATCCGCTTTGAGAAGTTCTATAAAGACTTTGGATATCTCTACCGTCGGAAGCGGTACATCTTGGAACTAGACGAGCAAAATTGGGTGAAGAGAGTCAATTTTGGTCATGCCCATACCTGCGACTGGGATTTACCATTTGACGAAATGGAACTCTTCTACGAAGCGTTTTTTACCTTCCTCCGCTACTTAAAAAATCCGGCTTATTCACACTGCTTTCGCCTCAAGCCTCGAAACTGTCTACTATTAAATAACTCCAGAATACTTCATGGCAGGCGAGCTTTCGACTCTAATTCAGGAATCCGAGACCTCAGAACAGCCTGGATTGACTGGGACTATTTCGTGGGAAAGCACAATTTTCATCAGTTAAAGCATTTTTACTCAGTAGCTCAGTAAGCTCCTATGCAAAACGATAGCTGAAAAAGTGCTTTAACTTCAGAAATTCAGAGAAAGTCAGGTTAGAAAAAGTCAACAACTTGTTGATTAGGAAAATTTAGTTTAAAAAGATAGGGTTGGGAATGTCTGACGTTTTAAGTTCTACTCCATCAATTCAACTACAGGGAATTGTCCACCCTGACTCCTATTTCCAAATAGTGGAAAGAAACGAAATTGATTGGCAGCTTTGGATTGATGTTTTGCAGGGAAAAGTCGCTGGGGCAATCTTCCGAGGTGTTTTAAATCAGGAATTGCGTCAACAGATTTGTCACAATTTTTGGCGTAGTCTTACTTTAAAGCAGCAAGCCGATGGTCTACCTTCCTACTATGAAGCTTTTATCGGTTCTTCTGTGACTAAACCTCTAGAAGTTTACTTTGATGAAGTAGAACAAGTCCGCCAGGATGTCCAAGGGCTTTTTGCCAATACAGGTGATTTCTTCGAGTTTTTGCTCGGTGGAATTAGAAAGCGTCTAGCCGATCAAGGGTGTTTGCTTCGAGTTGCCCAACACGACGACGGACGTAAGGCAGGAGAATGTAAGATAAAATCCTGGGGGAGAAATTCAGGGACTTTCGTGCTGGAGCCACATGATGATGAGGGACCGTTTAGATCTCCTCACCTCCAGGGTTTTGAGATCGGGCAATTAGTAGGCAGAACTGTGGGCGTGAATATTTGCCTGGAAAATGGGGAGGGTGGGGATCTTCACTACTGGAATATTTCACCGAATGACCAAACCCGCGAAGCACTCGGCTTTAAATACGACAATATTGGCTATCCTCTGGAAGCTCTAGCAGATTTTGACAAACTTGTCCTGTCTATTCGCGGTGGTGATATTTATCTATTTGATTCAACAAAAATTCATGCTGTCGGACAACTGACTAATGAGAAAGCTCAACGTTTAACTCTTTTATGGTTTATGGGATTTCGCGATCCGACAACCGTCATATATTGGGCTTAAACTTGCGTAGGTGAGAGGCAACTACGTCCGCTTTTCAATGGCAAAAATGTAATAAAGGAGGTAAATCTAGAAATGTCTGATACTTTAAGTCCCACTCCATCAATTCAACTACAGGGAATTGTCCACCCTGATTCCTATTTCCAAATCGTGGAAAGAAATGAAATTGATTGGCAGCTTTGGATTGATGTTTTGCAGGGAAAAGTCGCAGGCGCAATGTTCGGAGGTGCTTTGAAGCAGGAATTGCGTCAACAGATTTGTCACAATTTCTGGCACAACCCTTCTTTACAGCAAAAATCCGATGGCAGTTTGTCCCTTGACTATCACTATAGTGCGATGTTGGGTCCTAATATAGGAATGACTGTCAGAGAACCACTGGAAGTTTACTTCGATCAGGTGGAGAAAACCAGCAAAGATGTTCAGGCACTTTTTGCCAATACAGGGGATTTTTTCCGGTTTTTGCTCGGTGGAATTAAAAAAAATCTCAGCAATCAAGGATTACACCTTCGACTTGCTGAATATAACGGACGTAAGGCGGCAGAATATAAGATGCGTTCCTGGGGAAATATAACAGAAGGTTTTGCTCTTGTTCCCCATGAAGATAATAGGCTATTGAGAAGTCCTCATATCAAGGACTTTGAAGTTGCTCAGTTGGTGAACGGTAGAGCCATAATAGGAGTTATTTGTCTGGAAAATAGTGCAGGTGGTGGTGACCTTCACTACTGGAATATTTCACCGAATGACCAAACCCGCGAAGTTCTCCGCTTTAAATACGACGGTGTTGGCTATACGCCGGAATCCCTGGCAGATTTTGACGAAATTGTCTTGCCCATTCGTAGTGGTGATATTTATCTATTTGATTCAACAAAAGTTCATGCTGTCGGACCTCTACCTAAAGAGGGAGGACAACGTTCAACTATTTCCTGGTTTATGGGATTTCTTGATTCGACAACTGCCATTTATTGGGCTTAAACTTGCGTATCTCAGAGCAGCAAGATAATTATTATAAAAAAAAGTTCGGCAAGCGGAAAACTCATCGGCTTTAGCCATTATATGTAAGCGGCACGGGCGGTTTTAACCGCCGTGAATCTTTCTTAATTCTTAATATTTAAAAGGCGACTGCTATATTAAGATATGAACAAGGAGGTGAGTGAGATTGCTAACAAACTATATTTACAAATTGCGCCCCAATCAAACGCAAGTCTTAAAAATGTCGGCTTGGGTAAATATGCTTATAAGTCATTACAACTGGTGTCTAAATGACAGAATTACCCAATACAACCAACAGTTTATCCAAGGCGACTACTGCGATATTAGAACTTATGGCGAAGTTTCACCGTTAACCTGTTTCGTTAGCAAAAGTGGCGCAACTGGAAATCCCTGGAAAGACGATAAGTTCGATCGAGAAGGTAAGGCTAGAAATCCCCGTAGAAGTGCGGCGGACATTCAAATTACAGCATTGCCAGAATTGAAAATTGCTAGACCTTGGTATGCTCAAATAGATTCAACAGTTCTACAACAGAATGTCAAACGCTTAGACACTGCTTACAAGAATTTCTTTGAAGGCAGAGGATTTCCCGGGTTCAAAAACCGTAGCAACTTTACGTCTTTTACTTATGTGATGGGCGTCAAACTAAAGGGCAATAAAATCTATCTCCCTAAACTGGGCCCGATGCGATTTCATAACTCTAGCTCAATCCCAGATGGGTTTACCATCAAGGCTTGCACGGTTAGAAAACGTCAAAATGGTTGGTATATTTCCCTCAGAATAGAGGATAAATCTGTACCTGAATACAGTGCTAAAATTCTTGGTAAGAATCCCAAAGTAATAGGGTGCGATTTAGGAATAACTAAGCTGGTTCACATTTCTGATGGACATCAAATCGAGAATCCCAAGTTTGCAACCAACAAAAAAGCTAAGCGGACTCTGAAAATTAGACAAAGGCGAGTTAGCCGTAAGGTCAAAGGTAGCAAAAACCGCAAAAAAGCGGCTATCAGAGTTGGGAGATTTCATCAAAAGATTGGTAATAAACGCCAAGCGTATCAATGGAAAGTTGCTAACAAGATTGTGTCTCGGAACACCGATGTGATCGCCCTAGAAAATTTAAACATCTCTGGGATGATGCGCCGATGTAAGGTGAAAAATGACAATGGGAGATTCCTGAAAAATGGACAATCTAGAAAGAAGGGTTTGAATCGTTCTATCTAGAAATGCAGGTTGGGGTGAATTGATTTTGAAGATTGAGTATCTTGCTGTGAAGCAAGGAAAAATTACTATTAAAATCAATCCCAAACACTCTAGCCAAGAATGCAGAAATTGCGGTCATATTGACAAGTCGAATAGAGATGGAGAAAAGTTCATCTGTGTCGAATGTGGCTATCACGAACACGCCGATATTGGTGCTGCTAAAACCATCAGAGATAGAGCTTTAACAATAGTACGCGGGGACTCCGCGAAACGGGAGTGCTAGTCATCTAAACGCCCAAAAGGTATCACCGCGCTCACGCGAGCAAACGCGGTGAGTTTGGGAACCTGAGTAATCAGGATATTAAGGTTGCAAAATCTTAAGAATCTCAGTCGCTGTCTTCGCTGAGAAGGTCAAGGAATTTATAGGACAAAGCTCATGGTGCCCGCATACACAGGTATTAGCCGCCCAAACCCGAAACCGATCGATCTACTCTTTATCAACCTCAGCAACTGGCCCGGACGCCCAGTTTATCCTTACGCTTTTGTTCAGGTGTCAGCCCTTGCCCGTCGGGCGGGGTTGTCGGTTGTCCGTTGGGACGGGCTGGGTCTGAACAGACAACAGCAGCTTGAGTGCATCACGCAACTGGTAACAGACCACCAGCCCCGCGCCGTCGCTTTTACCATTCGGCAAGCCGACTCCACTATCTCGGACGACTACATAAGCCCAGATCCCAAAGGCAGCCCCAAGAACCCCTGGTTCCCGGTCGAAGACACCCACGCTGCCATTCGGCGGATTCGCGAGATGTCCGATGCCAAGATATTCGTAGGTGGATTTACCTTCACTGCCAACCCGGTGTCTGCTGCGGAGTATTTACAACCTGACTTTGGCATTATTGGCGAACCTGACGAATTTTTCCCGCACTTTCATGAAGTCCTCAATGGTCGTACCGAGGGCATATCCAACTTGCTCTATCGTGCCGACGGTCAATGGCGACAGAACCAGCGCGTATTCTGGGGCCCTTTTGACGATATTGAATATACGGAAGACATTATCGACGAAATCTTCCGTTTTCACGGCGAACGCGAACTCCGCAACACTCACCTGGCAGATGTTCCTGGACTGGGAACAGGCGATGATTCAGGGCGTTCTATTGCTATCGAAATATCACGGGGTTGCCCTTGCGCCTGTGCTTTTTGTTGCGAACCGAAGGTGAAAGGGCAAACTGTCCGGCTGCGAAATCTGGATGCGATCGAAGCAGAAATTCATAACCTGCTCAAGTATGGACTCAGATATTACTGGTTTGTCTGTTCTGAGCTTAATTTTGCCAAGGAACACGTCTTGGCGTTGGCTGAACGGGTGATTCGGATCAACGAATCACTGCCACGCCCTATCTTCTGGCGGTCTTATTTTTTGCCCACACAATTCAATAAGGGCGAACTGAGGCTGCTGCTGCGATCGGGGCTGTTACTTGAGCAAAACGGACCTTTTTCAGACTTGAGCGACCAAACCCTGAAGCAAATGCGCGAACCCTATCGGGCGAGACACGCGATCGCTCACATCAAAGATATTATAGAACTTAATGAAGAACCAGAGTTTAAGTACAGACGGATGCCCCGTTGGATTCTCTGGTCATGGCTAGGAAATCCCTACGCCTCCCTGGATTCTGTCCGCACGACGTTGGAAACATTCAGCAAAGAGAAACTAGATCTTCAATACGATCGAGCAGAAGGTTATCCTGCGCTGCGGGTTTATGAGTGTCTTGATGGTCTCCCTGAAGATGCAAAACAGAAAGCCATTATCGTTACCCAGGATAATGTCACCCCCAAAACGCTGATTCATCCCTCCTTTTATTACAGTCGCGAGCTTGTAGAACATTTTGGAGGTATTGAAGAGGTACACGACTTCTTTCGTTATGCTCACGAGACCTTTCTATCGCGGTTTTACAGATTAACGCGCGACTGGCGCTTCTTTGCTCGAAGCTTGGGATTCTCACTGCTTCTTGAAGTCGTGGCATCCCTTAAAGATGCTGACTTAGAGGCTATTCAACTGCCTCCTTGGGTAGAACATCCCGACCTGGGAGAGCTAGACCCAACACATTGGCGGAAACGAGCAAGTGTCTTATTGCAAAAGGTAAACTCGCCACTGGAGCAGCTAGTCAATACCACGCCTCGAACAAATGAAGCTGACCCAGAACCAGATGCAGGACAGGCAATGCTTGCCTTTGTCCTCCATGCCACTTTCTCAGCCAGTCGGCAGGAAATGGCGATCGTCTTTGAGAAACTTGAACTGCCCCTCGACTCCGAGGGCTATCCGCCAGCATCGTCTTACCTTACCCTTTCTACATTGATGAGGTTCCACGCTACTGAAGCTTCGGTTCTTGAGGCTGTGAAGAAGGACTTCACACCCAAACAGCTTGCATTGTTTCGCTATTATCTCTACGCTATCAATGTTCGACTCGAACCAAAATACGCTTTTCTGGCACCGAAATAAAGGTAACTGCTCAATAAGTGCTGATAAGGCACTGAACTGAGGAAAAAGTAGGTATGAAAATATGTATAGCCTTTCTCAAAAAGGTGAGGTACGACTGGGCATAGGGCATAGGGCATAGGGCATAGGGCATAGGGCATAGGGCATAGGGCATACCTCATCTTTCTGAGAACCGCTATATGTCGGCGTCAATAACCTAACAAAAGATATCGAAGACGGAGTACATTTGGTGTTGGATTAGATGGAAAAAAATGGGTTAATTATCTCGAACAATATTCATGATTAGGTGGAAGACTCAATGACTGTAGTTTAGACTAAAAAATGAGTGCAGCTAAAAATAGCGGCCTTTGAATATCCGGCAAGCTGTTACTCAAAAATTCACAAGGTAGAAGATTAAACAGCTAATCTTGAAGACTTTTTGCGCCCTTGAAACCAGTTTTTTCACAGTGGGATAGCACGGTGCCTTAGTACGTACCTTTCCTTTTTCCCAGCCGGGGGATTTTCCCCTATGTTTAGGGATTTTCGTAGGAGTACCAATGTCAACTAAAAGCGACAACATTGCTTAGAGGGAGCAATTTTTTCTTGATTGCCCAAGCCCAACAAGCCTGCATCATGGCGATTCTTTCACGCACTGTCACAGGTTCGAGGCGATCGCTCAACCATCCCCGAAACTTTTCTGCCATCGTTTCGGAAACATCAGGAACAGATTTGTTTCGGAAAAACTCAGAAATATTGTTCTTTGTTGCTGTGTACTTAGCAAAAGTTTGAGGGCTGAGATTACGCTGTTTGTAGGCACAGAAGCGATGGCTTCGCCCCGGCTGACGCCTACGAACAGTTCAGTGACGGCTAAATTGGCCTGTTTTTCTGGTTTATATTTTGCCAGAGTTGCATCAAAATTGTTGCTGGCCATGTCAAGCTCAATCTGCCGAGCCTTGATTTCGGCAGCTTTGCAGTTGATTTGGGTGTAGGGCAAGTTCATGGAAAGCTAAAACCGCTTACCTTGCCAGCGCCAAGCCAGTCTCAACCGATCCTGAAAATTCTCAATCCTGACAGTTCTCGCCACTGGTTTCTCCTTTAAAGCAAACCTCATTTTCAGAGGTTAAAAAGCTGTAACCCGCTTCGCTGACTATCATCGCTGTTTCATCGCTAATCTTGTCAGAGCTTGTCATATTCTGTCACCCTTAATTGAGAATGTCGAATGCAAGCAAATAAGGCGTTGCTTAATCAGGGTATGAAAAAGAATTAGGCAAAAATCCAGAAGCTTTGTGGACAATGGTTTTTATGATTTGCATATTTAGCCGTTCATACCGTAAATCAGCAACGCCGCAAATAACTGTAGAAACAACAAAACCTCCTCAAAAAGAGAAGGTTTTATCACGATCGGAGCGGCGGGATTTGAACCCACGACCCCTACTACCCCAAAGTAGTGCGCTACCAAGCTGCGCTACGCCCCGACAGCTTTAACAGCTTAGCATGGAATTCCCAAAAAAGTCAAAAAACTTTTAAAACTTTTGCAGCCTGCACCAAACTCGGAACCGCAGCCGCCGCCCAAAAACCCTCGCAGCGACGGCCAGCATTCAAGATCAACTGCACGCTGTAAGCTGCGGGATAGCCTTCTACCTGCACCCAAACCAAATCGCTTTCGGCCTCAATGGCGATTTTTTCCTCGTCCATCAACTCAGAGGCCATTTGACTCATTGTGGCTGCCAATTGGCCCAACAAGCGGCAAAAATCGTTTAACTCGGCCTCCGTGAGTTCGATCGCCCAACCCTCCCCAGCCACCAAACCCTGAAACTCCTGGGCCTCTGGGTTCCATCCCAAACGCCAGCCAACACCAGTCTTAATTACACGTTCCATCGATCGATTTTAAATTTTTGATTTGGGATTGATTGGGTGATTTCAGGACTTATCCGCTGCTGTTGAGAAACCGGGTTTTTCTCGCGTTTACTTCGTACCAGGCAGCCGCCGCCCAAAAACTCGGTTTCTAGGCCTCGTCCAAGCTTACGGTGTCAGCAACTTTGCATCTCCCGGCTGCGGCTGCGGTGTTTCGGGGGAAGTCTCGCGCCCTTCGGGTTTTTGGCCCGCCGCCGGTGCGCGCGATGACCCGGAATTTTCCGTAAAAACATCCACCAAAGCTTGAACCAAAGCATCCCGCTGTTTTCTATTTAAACTTTGAATAGCAGTGCGATCGCGTTCCATCGGATTCGATCGCAAAACGTCTTTTCCCGGATACACGCCTTCCACCAAATAATCGGGAGTCGCCCCCAGATAGTCAGCTAAACTCAGCTTCCAATCAAAACGGTAATTCGGCGGCCGTCCTTTGACAAACACGTGATATCGAATCAAGCGCCCGACTAAAGTATTGTTGGGATCGACTTTTCCAGTTTCCTTAGAAATGTAGTTATTCTCGATCGGGAAATCGGGCAATTTTTCATATACAAATTTCCAAGCATCTTGCACCCTCAATTGCTGTGGTGCAGATCGCCCCGCAACCAACCGCACAGACGCAGAACTCCCCAACAGCGAAGGTTCCACCGCCGACACACTTAATTTACCCGATTCCAATACCCCACTCAAAAGCGTGAAAATCGCCACACTCAAAGTAACTAACAGAAAACTTAAGCCCAGCTTGAATTTCTTTTTCACAGTTTTGACAATTTCAAAAATAGAATAATTTCATAAATAAACCTAATTTATCGCCCATCCACGCCATTCTAGTTTGAGAAAGTTTTGAGTTTTGAGTTAACAAAAATTGCTGGCAATTCAACACTCAAAACCCAAAACTGCCGAAGTTTAGATGTCTCCGATAATTTCCGGCTGAGTCAGTTCATCCGACATCTCAAATATCGCCCGCATCACAGGCTTCATCATTTGAGTGTCATCCATATTCTCGAAATCTTCATAGCGGCGGCGTTTGGCGCGATTCGCCACCTGCACCGTGATCCGATAGCGGTTGGATGCAGCACCGATCAACTCTTCCGCCCGACGGGTTAGCTGAGTTGAATCGAAGGTTGGACGCTTAACCATGAGATTACCTACTTTATCTAATGTTACATTCTAGTCTAGTATGCGAAGATTCAAAATTACTAACTGAGTATCATTGCTTATGCAGGCAACAACAGCCTATTCCTTTGGTCACTTGCATCGGGTAAATTCTCATCCCCTCAAATTGGTTGCTTTCGGCGACAGCTTAATCTACGGTTTTGGCGACGGTGTAGGCGGTGGTTGGGTGGAAAGATTGCGGCGCCAGTGGATGTTAACGGAGAGCGCAGGACACGTTTTATACAATTTGGGCGTTCGGGGCGATCGCACCTATCAAGTCGCCCAGCGCCTCGAAAACGAGTTTCGGCACCGCGGCGAGCTCAGAAACCGCGTCCCCGATGCGATTATTCTTTCCGTAGGCCTCAACGATTCGGCGAGGGTGCAGTCGCCTACCGGGCGCAGTTATACTGATTTTGAACATTTTAAAACTGTTTTGGATAATTTGTTAAACCTATCCCAACAACTTTGTCCAGTGATATTTGTCGGGATGGTGCCTGTGGATGAAAGTAAAATGCCTTTTCAAGATTGTTTGTACTACAATCACGCCGACCAATATCGCTATAAAGAAGCCACAAAGTTAGCTTGTTTGGAACGGGGAATTCCTTATTTAGATATTTTTGATAAATGGATCGATCGTGGTAATATTTGGTGGCGTTCTTGTCTGACTGCGGACGGTCTTCATCCCAATGCAGCGGGCTATCAATCTTTATTTGAAGATGTGACAAGTTGGGAACCGCTACTCGCGATCGGTCATTAGTCATTGGTCATTGGTCATCAGGGCTAACTTTCCCGGCATTCTGAATGGGCGCTTAGCCTCTAGATTGAGCGAAATTGACCTGAATTGCACCGCTCAAGCGGAAGATTATCAAGCGAAAACTCAAGAAATACTAAAAAGTAACAATCGGTACTTAAAATGGCAAAATCATCCAAAAATTCCCCAGTTAGTCTAGATGCACTTATTCCCCGAGAAGCATTTGAAATTAAAGATCAGTCCGAACGCAATATGGGAAGAAGTATCCTCACTATAGGTATTCGCGATCTAGAACAAAGTTCTTTTTTCTATCCGTTTTTGCGAAAACCGGATTTTCAAAGAGAAACTAATGAATGGGATGCAGCAAAAATTTGCGAGTTTATTGAAAGTTTTTTAGATGGAGATTTAATTCCTGCAGTTATTCTTTGGCGAGGTAGTAGCCACTATTTTGTTGTTGATGGTTCTCATCGACTGAGTTCGTTACTTGCTTGGATTAATGATGATTATGGGGATGGTAAGATTTCTAAACAATTTTATGACGGCAACGTCACAGACGAACAAAAAGAGGCAGCCAAAGAAACTCGCAAACTAATTAAAGAGAAAATAGGAGCTTACAAAGATTATCAATCATTGACTTCACAAGCAGGTCAAGTTAATCCTAAAATGCTGGAAAGAACCAGGAACTTAGGAGCATCAGCGATTTCACTTCAATGGGTTGAAGGCGATGCTAGGAAAGCGGAGGAATCTTTTTTCAAAATCAACCAGAAAGCAGCCCCGATTAGCGAGACTGAGATGAGGTTGCTACAAGCACGTAAAACACCTAATGGTGTGGCTGCGCGTGCGATCGTGAGAAGTGGTAATGGCCATAAATATTGGTCGAGTTTCTCTGAAGATAAACAGGATGAGATTGAAGTAGTAGCCCAAGAAATACACCAACTTATATTTCAGCCCAAACTGTCAAATCCAATTAAAACATTAGACGTACCCATTGTGGGGAATCTTTCATCTTCGGATAAGCTGGAATTGATTTTAGAATTTATAAATATTGTCAATAACATATTAGACGATAATCAGTTGGGAGAAGATTCAACAGGCGAGCAAACTATTGAGCTACTAAAGAAGTGCAAAAAAGTCGCTCAAAGAATTAATAGCGGCGATCCTTCATCTCTCGGTTTACATCCACTTGTATACTTTTACACTCAACAAGGAAAACCCAAAATTGGTTCATTCTATGGGATCGTCAGTTTAATTTTACATTTACAAGAGACTAAATCATGGTCTAAATTGATAAAGGTCAGAAAAGACTTTGAATGGGTAATTTGGAATTATGATATGGTTCCACAACTTGTTGCAAAGAAGAGTGACGCATTACAAGCTAGAGAACTCGTCAGAGACTTCTACTTACAAGTGATTAATAAGTTGTCAGAAGGTAGAGATAAAAAAAATATTATCACAGAAATAAAATCTGGCGATAAAAAATTTGCCACTCTGAAAATTCCAAAGAAAGCCGACAATGGTGAAATTCAAAGTAAAGAATTTTCTCGCGAAACCAAGGCATCTGCTTTTATCAGACAGGCTCTACCGGGCTGCCCAGATTGTAAAATTTGTGGAGGATATCTTCCTACCCGATTTAACAGTATCGACCATATCAAAAGAAAAGCTGAGGGGGGTTTAGGAACTTTAAAGAACGCACAATTAACTCACCCATACTGCAATACTACCTATAAAAATTGAAAAAAATGTGTGTTCGATTTAATCTCTAGCCAAGATATTGTGATCGCCGATACTTAAATTTTAGCGAGAGGCTATTACTTTTTTGTTAAATCAATCTCATGCCATTTGGTATGCACTCACGAGCGCATATCAAGCGGCTTTATCCGTAAATCCTGTTAATTGCAGACACAAGGTAGATAAGGGAGATAAGGAACATAAGGCTTTTAAGGAGTTTAAGCATTTTTAAATCTACACATCGGCTTCAAAATATTTATTTTAAAAGACCCTATCTTCCCCTCGCCACAAATAAAAGCATTCCATAATAGTTACATAACTGAGGAAAAGAGTAAGTTAGGCAGAAATCAATCAGCCTAAAATAAGCTTACTTATCCTTAATAAAAAATTTGTGTAAACTGGAGAATCAAAAAATGTCTGTTTTTCAACGCATCAAATTCGGCACATCTGTTTTATTAACATTGGGAACCGTTGCTGGAACCGTAGCGCCTATCCTAAATCCCGCGCCTGCTTTTGCTCAAACAGCTTTTTCGGATGTTAATAATAACTATTGGGCAAAAGACTTTATTCAAGATTTGTCAGAAAGAGGAATTATCAAAGGATTTCCCGATCGCACTTTCCGCCCGGATGCACTGGTAACGCGGGCTGAATTCGCGGCAATGATCCGTTCTGTGAAAAAGGCGAAAACTCGCGGTGCTGTAGGGTTTGCCGATGTTCCGTCTAATTTTTGGGCAAGCGGGGCGATCGCAGAAGCTTATGAAATGGGATGGATGTCTGGCTATCCCGGCAATGTGTTCAGGCCGATGCAGCAAATTCCTCGCGTGCAAGTTGTAGTCGCTTTAAATAACGGACTTGGGTATGAGCCTACTTGTAATTTTCAAGATGTTCTCAGCTACTATAATGATGCGGGTGAGATTCAAAGTTATGCTGTAAAAAGTGTGGCTGCTGCTACTGAAAAACAGTTGGTTGTCAGCTATCCCAATCCTAAATCTCTGAAACCAAATCAGTCGGCTACGCGGGCGGAAGTCGCTGCTTTTATCTATCAAACATTAGTCAGTACCAATCAAGCAAAAGCAATTCATTCTCCTTATATTGCTAAGATTAATGTTAGCGATTCTGTGGCTGTGAAAATTCCTAGTGGGGTGACTATTCCTATCGAATACGCCAAAGGCAAGATTTTGCTCGCCCCCAATGACAAGTCTCCGATTACTCTGACTGTGGCTGCGGATATCACAGGGAGTAATGGCAAAGTCCTGATACCCGAAGGCTCGAAAATTAGCGGCGAATTGCGATCGACTGCTGCGGGCGTTCAGTTTGTGGCCCAAGAATTAAGTATCATCAACGGTAGCAGAGTGCCTCTGAATGCTACTTCGCAAGTGATTACTCGGAAAGAAAGTGTGACTAAGGGCGTGAATGTTGGTAATCTGATTAAGAATACGGCTTTGGGTGCAGCAGCGGCGGCGGCGATTGCAGGAGTTACGGGCGATCGGGCGATCGCAACTGAAGAGGTACTAGGTGGCGCGGGAGTCGGGACTTTAGTCGGAGTCTTTTTGGGGCGAGATAAAGTTGATTTATATGCTGTTAATCCTGATACTGATTTAAATTTGCTGTTGAATTCTGACTTGGTATTTGGCACTGCAAACACAGGCATTTGTAGCACTCGATAGAAGGAAGTTCGGCAGCGGATTTTGTAACGGATTTAACGGATTTAACGGATGTCAGTGACGCACGCTGATCTCAGAAACCCGGTTTCTTTGTAGATTTTTTGTTACTAAACCCAAAACTCGTAGAAACCGGGTTTCTAGGCTAAGAGTGCAGAATTCCTATAAGTGGAAAATTCTACGGACATCCTAAACTTTCTCGCGTAGAAACTCCCGTCACGGGATTGACACCATCTGCTTTTTCGCACATCATTGTTACTTGATAAGCGTCGATAATCGCGTCTGTAAAATCAGCGCCGGAAATTGCCGCATCAAAAAACCGAGTTCGAGTCATAATTGCTTCGGTGAAATTAGCATTCGTCAAATTAGCGCCATCAAATGTAATTCTATCTGCCAAAGCACCGGAGAGATTCGCACCTGACAAGTTGGCCTTCCACAAAACTCCCTTAGTCAAAATCGCATTGGTTAAATCTGCGCCTTGAAAGTTGGTTCCCCGCATCTCAGCAGCGACGAATGTTCCGCCCGCTAAGTCAGAATTGGAAAAATCGCGATCGGACAAATTAATATTTGTATAATTAATAATTTTTTTCGGTAGCGCAAATGCCGGAGTAGCGCTCAACATTACCCATCCAAAGGCTAACACTACACTTAAAATTAGGCTCAGCAAAACTCGGAATACACTTTTCATAGATTTTTTACTCATGGTATTTGACTGATGATTAAGTTACAAATAGACATTACATGGGTCGGGCGGGTTTTGCACTCATTAACTCGCTTTTACCAGAGATTCTACGCTTAACTCGCCCCTACAATTTACCGCGAAATAAATATTTTTTGCGCTTACCTACTTAATGACTAATGACTAATGACTAATGACTAATGACTAATGACTAATGACCACTGACTACTGATTAATTAAAATCGCTTTACTAAATCTTCGCCGACGCGAAGTGTCAAGTCAGACTCGATTTCACCAGTAGAAGATGCTTCAATTTTACCGTCGCCTAGCGCTTTTTGCAGGAGATTTGCTGCTTCTAAATCGCCTTGCTGTACAATAATTTGACTTTGACGCTGCTTGTCGGGCCAATCCTGCACTACAGATACACTAGAAAAGCCCTTTTTTGTGAGAAATTCAGCGACTTTTTTGGCGGTTTTCGGGTTGCTAGAAGCGTTTTGGACGGCGATTTTGAGGTTGCTGGGCAAAATGGACTGGCTGGGATTGCGAAATCGCCCTTGGGCAAAATCGGGTACGCTTTGCTTGAAATATTGTGTCATAATCCGATCGCGCCCAGCAACATCTAAAATCCAATAACTCCTCAAATCCCCTTGTGCTGAACTCGAACGTCCGGGCAACATCACCATTTTAAAATTATCTCGCTCCAATTGCAAACCGAAATTTGCGATCGTCAATATTTCCTCAAAATTTAGGTTTGTATCCACATATTTTTGCATCAATCGCACAATTTGTGGCAAGCGCACCCATACTGATGGACTGGCGAGGCGGTTCCGAATAGCTTGAATTAAAGATTGCTGCCGCTGAATACGGCCGATATCTCCCAAACCGTCGTTGCGAAATCGAGCAAATTGTTCTGCTTGTTCTCCGTTGAGAGTTTGCCATCCCTGTGCTAAGTTTATTTTTAACTTTTGGGCGGTATCTGTATAGGACATCGCGCGAGGTACAAATACCTCAAGGCCGCCCAACAAATCGACTAATTCCCGAAACGCACCGCTGCTGATTCGCACGTATCTTTCAATAGTCGCATTGTTCAGGATACTGCTAATTAATCGCGTCGCCAAAGCTGCTCCTCCTCTGGCATTAGCTTCATTAATTTTGCTGAAGCGAATTCCGGGAATTTCAACTTTTGTATCTCGCGGAATTGAAAGCAAACTAATAGATTTATCTCTTGGATCGATGTGAAATAAGAGTATTGTATCGCTGCGACCGTTAAAAATTTCACGGGAATTGGCTGATGCTTCCGGCACGCGGTCAATTCCCAGAATCAAGATATTCACAGGCCGCGATAGACGGTATCCAGATGGCTGGGATGATGTATAGTTAAAGCCTGTAATATCTAGGACTTTGCTAATAATTGGCGGTTCCACGGGGGCTAAGAGGGCGGTAATTGCCCCAATTGCTGCGGAGATGGCTGCTATGAAAATTAGCAAAAAGAGCCAAAATACATACAGGGCTAATTTAGGCTTTTTTCTAGTTTCGCGATCGACTGGTTTAAGAAAGTTTCTTTTAAAGATTGACAAGTTTTTCATTGACTTGCTGTTGATTATTGCAGTTTTTCAGCTTTGCAGTAAAACTTGGGCGGTGCTTCTGCAAAGTATTTGAACAAAGCCGGACACAGCCAGCCTTCCATATTTTGGGTTTCCCACCGATACCAGTTACCGCCGTATTCTGCTTTAAACCACAGCATTTCTGCTTGATATCCGGGAAATGGATTGGCTGAGAATAAAAGTCGGAAACCTCGATCGGCATTGGGAATGTCTGCGACGAGCAGGTTAATCATTTCGGGGACGCCCTGAACAAATGGTTCTTGGATAAGTCCGGCTCGCTCGTCGTCAAAAACCCAGGTGTACTGTTCACGATAGGGGTAAATTACCATCATGGCATTTGACATCGTATTCTCCTCTTTTCATTTCGTTTATTTGGGCTGGGAAATGTGATTCTGAATACATTATATTCTCCAAACTGCTTCGTAGTCAGGACTTTAGTCATTATTTATTGATGGGAAGAAGACTGAAGTCCTCACTACGAACCTCTGAATGTTTGTAGTTGGGTGTTATGTTTTTTGAATGGGATTTCCCGCTGAAATTCCCGTAAGCTCAACTAGCGCCTTAGCCAAATATTCATATTGCGGCAAAGTATTGTAAAACTGAGCTGAAATTCTCACCAACCGCTTGCTAGTATCCGGCCAAGGAATCACCGGTACTTCAATTCTAAAAATCTGCCACAGCGCCTCTTGCAAGGGTGGAATTCCTCCCTTTGCAACTGCATCAGATTTGTCATCTAGCAGTGGTACAACAGCCATAGAACCCACCATTTCATCAGGACAAGGCAGTGGCAAATCTAATTTATCTGCTAATATCTGTCTACCAGCCAATGCTAAAGTATGATTTTTTGCCATCAATTCTGGCCAGCCACCGCTCAACAAAGAACCCATAAAATTAATAGCTACAGGTACGCACAAATAGGGACTTGGATCGACTGTTCCCATCCAGTCAAATTCTAGTTGAAAGCGCGATTTGTCAGCGCGCGGTGAGTTTGCCCCGTGACTGATGGTAGTTGGCCGAATGCCATCTTGTTTGTCGCGCCGCACGTACAGAAAAGCCGCACCTTTCGGGGCGCACAGCCATTTGTGGCAATTTCCTGTATAGTAAGCTGCGCCAATTTCTTCTAAATTCAGTGCTACCATTCCGGGCGCGTGAGCTCCGTCTACTAATACATCTACGCCGCGATCACCTAATTCGCTGACTAACTGTTTGATGGGAAAAATTAAACCTGTTTGGCTGACAATGTGGTCTAGTAAGGCTAATTTTGTTTGCGGGGAAACGCATTTAATTATGGCTGCAATAATTTGTTCTGGCGATTCAATTGGAAATGGTATTTCTGCGACTATCACTTTAGCGCCTGTGCGCTCTGCTATGAAATCAAGTGTGTTGCGGCAGGCGTTGTATTCCTGATTTGTGGTTAGCAATTCGTCGCCGGGAGCAAAAATTAGCGATCGCAAAACTGCATTTATTCCCGTCGTCGCATTCGGCACAAAGGCTAAATCTTGCTCATTTGCACCGATAAAGACAGCTAACTGATTTCTGGCATTATCTAACAGCGGCTCAAATTCCCGCATCAAAAAGCGCAAAGGTTCTCTTTCTAGTTGTTCTCGAAAACTGGTTTGTGCTTCCAGTACGGGAATCGGACAGGCCCCAAAGGAGCCGTGGTTGAGGAATGTTATTTCGCGATCTAGTAACCAGTGTTCGTTAATCATTAGGAAGAAGGAAGAAGGAAGAAGGAAGAAGGAAGAAGGAAGAGGGAAGAAGGAAGAAGGAAGAAGGAAGAAGGAAGAGGGAAGAGGGAAGAAGGAAGAAGGAAGAGGGAAGAGGAAAATAAATATTACCAATTACCAATTACCAATTACCAATTACTCATTACCAATTACAGATTTTAACTTGTCAAACTCTTCTAATGTATTGCAATTTGATAACATTAGTGCTTCTGTTTCCCCTACGGGTAGAGGGATTGCTTGGATTTGATTTAACCACTGTTGAAATGAACGTCCCCCTCGGTCAATAAAACTTTGTAAACAGGGGAGAGATTGTTGGCGGTAGAAGCCGCACAATGGCTCCCAGCGCGAATTCTGATAGGGCACAACTGCTAAGGTAGATGGGGGAAATGCTGTTAGCTGACTAGCCCAATTCTGAACAATCTGGGCATCTAACAAGGGCAAATCGCAAGCTAGCAGTAAAATCCATTCGGCGGCAATTTCTGTTAATCCCTGAGTTAATGCGACTAAGGGCCCGGAGCCCGGATTGTACTCTAGCAGAAATTGGGATTGTTGGGTTAAGGTCGATCGATAGCGATCGGGCCAAGCAGTCAGAACATACACTTGTGGCGTTACAACTGCTGCAACCTCACACGCCCGCTGCAATAGGCTTTTACCCTCAATTTCCAGCAGAGCTTTATCTCTACCCATCCGCGAACTTTGACCGCCTGCGAGCACAATTACTGCAATTTTATGGTTAGTCATTGGTCATTGGTCATTGGTCATTGGGCATTGGGCATTGGGCATTGGGCATTGGGCGAAGCGAAGCGGAGGGATTGGGCATTGGGCGAAGCGAAGCGGAGGGATTGGGCATTGGTGATTGGTCATTGGTCATTGGTCATTAGTGCTATCCCCGCTCGCGAACCTTATCATTAGTCACAAAGAAGAAATTTTTATCATTGTATTGTGTACAATACGCACCCAACCTGATTATTTATTCTCAATTTAAAGCACTAACTGCTTTGCTAACTTCCTCAAGTTTTTGCACGACTTGACCGCTGCTTAATAACGTTTCTGCCTCAATCAAACCAGAGTTTATATCCAAACAAACTCCGCTGCGCCACAGATAAAATCCACCGTTCCAGATAGCCGACTGCATCAATTCTGAGGGTTTTCCTAGCAAAACTTCCTGCATTTGTTTGAATAACTCAGATGCTGATTCAAAGGCGGGATTTGTGCTGCTAAAACCGTAATCTCCGTGGGCTAAAAGCATTCGCTCGAACTCGGCACCCGGTTTAGCAATGCCGATAATTGCAGTCCGATCGCGCGGCAAGTCGCAACTTCCCTCCAATCCCTTGACTGTGGTATAATTTTTGACTCCCCGCAACTCAAAGGCTGTTTGAAACATACCTTCTGTCGGCGGGTGCACGTAGCCGGAGATGACATTAACGTCGCCGGCGCAGGGACACCACATCAACTCCATTGTCGAAAAAGGTGGCCGTTTGCCGATTTCGCGGCGGTAGGGAACTAAACTCGCGGCTTGAGGAAAATGCTTGGGAAGGTAAACAAAACCTAAACCGGTACTGTCAAAAACTTGCTGGACTTTTTCTAAACTAAGTTTTCTCCAGTCAACTCCCAAACCACGCCAAATTTCAATCAGGGGAATGCCTTCTTTGGTTGGCGTGATATCTCCCCCGTGCATGACGGTTGGGACGCCAGAGGCGGCTAATATTAGGGCGGTTAAAGGGCTAATTGGAGCGGTGCGCGATCGCCCGTCGTAGGCAACGCCAAACACTGCCACGCTAGAGACGGCAAACCCTTTTTCTCGGTTGGGAGGGGCCAGAATCGGCCCCAATTCTTCATACGCATCGAGCATTCCGGCTAATTCTTCGCCGGTGGGCCGTTTGATGCGGTGGGAAATCATGAAAGCTCCGATTTGAGCTGGTGTGGCTTCTCCCAGTAGCATCATCCGCGTGGCTGCTGCTGCTTGCGATCGAGTTAGGTTTTCTCCTGTGTGTACTCCGCTGCCAATTTTTCGCAGCAATTCTCTAAATGCGTCACTCATAATTCTTGAAGTTGGTAATTGGGCATTGGGCATTGGGCATTAGTCATTAGTCATTAGTCATTGGTCATTAGTCATTGGTAACGCCCTAAAATCTCAAATCTCAAATCTCAAATCTCAAATCTCAAATCTAAAATGGTATTAACTTCCTGATTTTTCTACCTTGATGACATCAACTGGTGGCACAAATTCGCGTACCAGATTCCAGAAATGGGCGATCGGCGGAATTTGCATTCGATCGTGTGTTGTCACTAACACGACTTCGCGAGTCCAAGTCGGATAGATCGCCGATTTTCCGTTAGCGAAGCCCTCGAAGAGGATCGCCGAAACCTTTAAATTTGCGCTTTCTTGGGCGATCGGCCGAATTGCTAAAGTGCGATCGTCCCTAGCGTCTAGCAAAGCTGAATGTGGCAGCAAAGCAATCAATTCTCCCTGGCGCACCACACCTCGAAAAGCATCGAGAGTGTTGAGTTCCAAAACAGCATGAAGTTTAGCACCGATGCGTCCGAATTGTTCTTGCACCATGCGCTGCATTCCGTACCCGTCCTTAAATACCACTTGCGGGTAACAAATCAATTCCGGCCAAGGTACTCGATCGTACTGGGCGAGGGGATGAGCCGCTGCCATCAATACCTCGATCGGCTCATTGTAGAGCACCTCAACCAACATTTCCGGGGCTTGAGTAAAATAGCGGTTGTTCATCACCACCGCGATGTCCACCAAACCGTCTTTGAGAACTTTCAAAGCTCGATCGCTCCCCAGCGATGTCACCCGCAACTGCACGTTAGGATAGTCGTGGCAAAACCTTTGCAGCACAGGCGGCAAATAAGCAGCGCAAACCGAGTGAATCGCAGCCACGCAAAGTTCTGGCTGTTTTCCCGCCAACAAGTTTCCTAATTCTTCAGTAGCATTTCGCCAAGTCTGACAGATTTTGCGAGCGTGAGGTAACAGGAGTTCCCCTCCCACAGTCAGCTTGGCGTAGGCGGTGCGGTGAAACAGAGATAAACCCACTTCTGCTTCTAGTCCTTGCACTTGACGGCTAATAGTCGATTGGGTAACGCCGCATTTCCGGGCTGCTTGCTGAAAGCTACCGGTTTCAGCAACTGAAAGAAATGCTTGAAGCTGCTCTAAGCGCATGGATGTTTAATTGGAGATGGTTTCAGAAATTTGACTCGGAGATCATCAGAGAGATTAACCGATTTAGTAGAAGAATTTAGTACACCTTGATACAGGTACAGATTAGTAGACAGGATTGCATAAATCTTTGATTAATACAGGAACCGCAGATGGACACAGATGCAACCCAGATAATTTCAAGATAATTTGTAAATGAGTGCAAGAGGTCTAGTTTTGATTGTGGTGTCAGAGGCGCGGATGCTTGGCTCTACGAATTAACTTGATCTGGCAGAATTTATTCAGGCCAATTAGATTTCGATTCTCTAATTATCCAATTTTTAATCCATTTATGAGTTGGAAAATTTATCAAAAAAGCGATTTTATTAAGCTTGCTCGAAATTTTTAAATTTGTAGCTAAACAGCTTTAATGAACTGCACAGTCAAATTCGCTTCATTAATTGTGCTAACTAACTTATTTGTTGGGAAGGTTAAAACTCAATAAATAGCATTTCTTATGGGACATCTTTGACTCTTATAGTACCTCGCTATTCCTATTGTTGTCAATAAGTGTCCGAATATTGCCGCCTGAATGAAACCTCCGATGAACTTTCATCCTCTACCTAAAATCACTGTTATTTTCTGTTGGTTTTTGTATAAACTAGGAATTGGCGGGTCAGCAAGACAAGTGCAAGTAGGATCGATCGCACAGGAAAGGCGAAATGCTGCAATTATCTCTAAAGATTATGTCATTTAACTACAAATTTATTCCCCAAGATGGATTGGAAGAGTGGCAACCTCAGTTAATGGGACTGCACGCGGTCAGCGATTTGTTAATTGCCTTGTCCTATTATTCAATTCCAGCGATGCTGATATACTACTTTGCCCGGAAGCAGCATGATGTGCTTTTGAGCAAAGGGTTTATCCTATTGGGAGCGTGGTTTTTCTGCGGCGGGACAACTCACCTGATGCAAGTTTGGATGCTGGTGCATCCCAGCTACTTGCTCTCAAGTTCGATCGCCGCCATTACCGCTATCATCTCTTTGTGGGCTGTCGCGGAACTGATGCCATCGCTTTCTCAAGTGTTGGCTGCGGCAGGGGCGACACAATTAGCAGCAAATACAGCGCTGGGAAGTGCAAAGGTCGATCGACCGCAAGCCAACTCTGCCATTAAAAATCCCGCTGCTTCCCCCACCACCGAACTCCAGCAAATTAACCAGCAATTGCTCGCAGAAATAGCGCAGCGCCAGCGAGTCGAGGAATTATCACTTGAAACTGCCCGAAAGCTGCAATCAAGCGAAGAACGCTTTCGGGCTTTTCAGGAATTATCTCTAGACGGATTTAACGTGTTCCGCAGCATTCGCGACGGCTCCACAATTGTGGATTTTGAATGGGAATACGTCAATCCCGCAGCGGCAAAAATTCAGCAGAGCACTCCTGAAGAATTAACCGGCAACCGATTGCTGCAAGTGCTGCCTGGTCATCAAGAGAGCGGTTTGTTCGATCGTTACGTGCAAGTTGTTGAAACAGGAATTCCCCTCGATACCGAGATTTCTTACAACAGCGAAGGCATAGTCGGCTGGTTTCGGATTATGACTGTTAAATTGGGCGACGGTATTGCTATTTCTTTTAGCGATATTACTAGGCGCAAGCAAGTAGAAGCATCCCTGCGCGACGCGCTGCAAAAACTGACTTCTCATTTTGAAAATACGCCTTTAGCAGTGATAGAGTGGGATGAAAATTTTCGACTCAGCGGGTGGTCTCCGGCTGCCGAGAAGATTTTTGGCTGGAAGGCGACAGAAGTTTTAGGCAAGCATTTTAGCGAATGGAACTTTATTTCAAACGGCGATGTTGAAGATGTACAATTGGCAATTGATAGTTTAAAGAACCAACAGGCTCCGTGCAATGTTGTTCACAATAGCAATTATGATAAGTCGGGTGCGCTGGTGCATTGCGAGTGGTACAATTCGGCTTTTTACAGCGATTCTGGACAGTTAATATCGATGCTGTGTCTGGTTTTGGACGTGACGGAACACTTTAAGTTTATGGAAGTGCTGCGACAGTCTGAAGAGCGGTTTAGGATTGCTGCTGAAAGTGCCAGCGATTTGATTTACGAATGGGATATCGAGACTGGTATTGTGCTGTGGTTCGGTCACGTAGATGAACATTTGGAGTACGAAAAAGGTGGATTTCCCAGGACGAGAGCAGCTTGGAACAGTATCTTGCATTCGGAAGATAGCGATCGAGTCGAGGCTGCGGTCGATCGCTATTTAAGCGCGTCAAACCGTTCTGCTACCCCATTTTTTCAGGAATACCGCGTGCAGTGCCAGGGCGGCGGCTTGCTCCACTGGATTGATCGGGGAAAAGCAGTGCTTGACAAACAAGGCCATCCCTGGAAATGGATCGGTGTGATTAGCGACATCAGCGATCGCAAACTAGCCGAAGAACAGCGGAATCTAGCCTTAGCGCGGGAACAAACCGCCCGCCGCGAAGCCGAAGCCAGCGAACATCTTTACCGCGTCCTCGCTGAAGCCATCCCGCAAATAGTTTGGACTGCTTTGCCCGACGGCTGGGTTGACTACTATAACCAACGCTGGTTTGAATACACGGCCTTGACACTAGAGGAAACTCAAGGCTGGGGGTGGCAGCCAGTTTTGCATCCAGATGACCTGGAAAATTGCCTAGAACGCTGGAATTACTCGGTGCAGACCGGGGGGACTTATGAGGTGGAATACCGCTTTAAACGGTCATCTGACGGGGCTTACCGCTGGCATCTGGGTCGGGCAGTGCCGGTGCGGGACGCTCTTGGGAACATCGTCAAGTGGTTCGGGACTTGTACAGATATTGACGATCGCCAGCGATCGGCCCAAACAGCCGATTTCCGCGCCCGATCCTTAGCTTTACTGTCCTCGGCTTCCCTCGATTACCAGGAAGCGCTGCAAGGTTTGGCAGATTTAGCAGTGCCAGGGCTGGGAGATTGGTGCTGCGTGCACTTAATCGAAGCTGACGGCTCGATCCGCTTGCAAGCAGTTGCTCACAGTGATCCGAGCAAAGTGGCTCTATTGTGGCAAATCGACCGCCGAATGCCCGTAGACCCCGATGGACGACACGGAGTAGCCAAGGTGCTGCGGACTGGGGAGTCGAAGCTTTACTCAGAAATACCGGATTGGGCGATCGAGGCCATTGTACCAGACAGGGATCTGCTGTTCGTGCTGCGATCGCAAGCCCCGCTATCAGCAATCTGCGTGCCACTGATCGCTCGCGGGCGGACTCTGGGAGCGATTTCGCTGCTGTGCGGAGAGTCCGGCCGCCGCTGCGAGCACGGCGATTTGGTTTTGCTCTCGGATTTGGCGCGGGATGTGGCGGTGGCGATCGATAATGCGCTGCTTTACCGGGAAGTTGCGGAAGCCAATCGGATTAAAGACGAGTTTTTGGCAACGCTTTCTCACGAGTTGCGGACACCTTTGAACGCGATTTTGGGCTGGGCCCAAATACTGCGGCAGCGCCAGTTGAGTGCCGAAAAAATGGCTGTGGGTTTGGAGACTATTGAGCGAAACGCGCGGTTGCAGACTCAGATGATTGAGGATTTGCTGGACGTTTCCCGGATTGTGAGCGGTAAAGTGTGTTTGAAGCTGCGCCCGGTGGATTTGGTGCCGATTCTAGAAACGGCAGTGAAGACGCTGAGTCCTGATGCTGAAGCTGGTGGAGTTGAATTGGTGAGTTTTTACGGCGAAGGGGTGAGAATTTTGAGGGGCGATGCTATTCGTTTGCAGCAGGTGGTGTGGAATTTGCTCTCGAATGCGATTAAGTTTACGCCGCCGGGGGGGCGCGTGGAAATCAGGCTCTCGGAAGAGGGGGAACCGCGATCGCCCGATAGCGCTATGTTGTCTATGTCTCCGGTTCACTCTCTGGCGATCGCCTTTAGCGATACGGGAATTGGCATCAGCAAGGAGTTTTTGCCGTTTGTGTTCGATCGCTTCCGCCAAGCTGACAGCAGTTCTACGCGCCATTACGGCGGGCTGGGACTCGGATTGGCGATCGTCCGCCATCTCGTGGAACTCCACGGTGGAACTGTCTGGGCAGAAAGTCCCGGCCCTGGACTCGGCTCGACTTTCGGGGTGCGATTGCCAATTGAGCAAAGGTGAAGTTGACATAAACGAAGATCAGACGGCGAATGGAATTCGCGTCTACAAATACAAAACCCGCCGACGCGGGTTGAAGAGTTTCCGGTTGAAATTACCAGAAAAAATTGGTTTAAAGCCGGAAACATTTGAGGGAGAAATTAAAATCAGACTATTCATTGCTTCAATCCTCGGACTTTTTTTGTCAACTTTTTTGTCAACTGTCAACTGTCAACTGTTAACTGTCAACTTTTTTGTCAACTGTCAACTGTCAACTGTCAACTGTCAACTGTTAACTAGACCTCTTGCAAAATAATTTTATGATATAATGGAAAGTTTTGCTTTACTGGATTGAATCCAAAGTCTTAACTTAT
>NZ_JAUBVR010000073.1:0-31345 GCF_036705955.1 Microcoleus sp. A6-C6
GTTTTGTATTTTACCATGCTGTGGCTAGATTGTGAACCTTCTTTTTTGCTGTTACCCCGATTTATTGAGCGGATACAAATTTGAGCAATTCATTGCATTACCCCAACTCAGCAAGTGGTTCATCATTTCTTGCATAGTTGGCATTCTTTCCGGCTTAGGTTCCGCCGCTCTCCTAGCTTCTTTAGAATGGGCAACAAATTGGCGAGAGTCTCATCTGTGGATTATTGCATTATTGCCAATAGCTGGATTCTTAAGTGGTTGGATTTATCATCGATATGGAAAGAAGGTAGAAGCTGGAAATAATCTTTTACTAGAAGAGATTCATAACCCCAAAAATATTATTCCCTTGCGGATGGCTCCGATGGTGCTGCTAGGTACAGATATAACTCATTTATTTGGAGGTTCCGCAGGTCGTGAAGGGACAGCACTGCAAATTGCTGCATCACTCGCAGACCAATTAACTAGAATATTCCGCTTTAAACACGCCGAACGCCGAATTTTATTAATGGCTGGGATTAGTGGTGGATTTGCTTCGGTTTTTGGAACTCCCTTGGCTGGAACTATCTTTGGTTTAGAGGTTTTAGCAATTGGAACTATTAACCATGATGCTCTTTTTCCCTGTTTAGTTGCAGCGGTTGTAGGCGATCGCATTACCTTAGTTTTGGGTTTGCACCATACAGTATATCGTCATGCTCCCCTTGTACCAACGGTAACTCCAATGGGATTAATTTCTGCAATTGTCGCTGGTGCAATCTTCGGAATTGTGGCGATGATTTTTGCTAAATTAACTCACAAAATTAGCCACCTTTTTAAAGCAAAAATCTCCTATGCTCCTTTACGTCCTGCGATCGGTGGTACGATTGTCGCATTGAGTGTCTGGGCGATGGGATCGACTAAATATATTGGTTTGGGTATTCCTACCATTGTCGATACGTTTAACACTCAGTTACCACCTTGGGATTTTGCGGCAAAAATAGTGTTAACTGCGTTAACTTTAGGAGCCGGTTTTAAAGGCGGGGAAGTGACTCCTCTATTTTTTATTGGTGCAACATTAGGCAATGCTTTGTCATTAATTTTGGCATTACCAGCACCTTTATTGGCAGGAATGGGATTTGTTGCTGTCTTTGGCGGTGCTGCGAATACACCGATCGCCTCAACTTTAATGGGAATTGAACTTTTTGGTCTGGAATCGGGGGTATTTATTGCGATCGCTTGTGTGATGAGCTATGTTTTTTCAGGTCATGCGGGCATTTATAGTTCACAGCGAATTGGTTCTAGAAAATACCCTTTTATGTCAATGCAAGAAGAGTTAAAGTTGCCAAATCATGCAAATAATAATTCTTTTGATGCAGAAGAAACTATTAAGTAGTCGCGGCCGCTAACTTTATTTGAGATGGTTCGGTTAATCGGATATGCTGATTACTGATCCTACGCTGTCAAATAAACCCGCGATCGCGATGCTAGTCACTTTGGTATTAGTTATTTGGCTGGAAACCGCTAAACAGCAAATCAGTCGAGCAGCAGGTTGGTTTTTACTCGCGGCTTATCCAGTCTTGCTGATGGTCATGTTTTGCTGTAATTCCGATCAACTCAAAAAGAATACTTATGAAAGGTGATCTGTTACAAAACTCTGTTTGGTGGATTTGATGGCATGGGCGGCAAAACTGACTGCAATTGCTACACAAAATCGGCTGTGATGAGTTGAATTGGCTGGGGGACAAAAATTATACACCGCTTCACTCATCTTTACTCTTTTTGGCGATCGGGCGATCGCTAGAGTGTTTAAGTGCGATCGCAATTGCGATTTATACGAAAGCCAGCTTTAATATTCCCTTTATTCTTTAGTCTCTTAGAGAGCGACGAAAGTTTGTCTAGGATCTGTTTCAACCGCCGAGTGATATCGGGTTTTTCAACGTTTGTCGGATCGGCTTATATCAATGCCCCAAAAATGTAATTTAGATGGCTGAAAGCTTATAAATATTTTTGCCACTTGTCAATAAGCTTAATCATTGTTTTCTCCCCTAACCCGTTAATGCGTTCCAACACATTTTCAAAAGATGCAAACTGCTCCAAATCTCGACCATTGATGATTTTCTCTATTATTTGAGGTTTGAGACCAGCATTTTTCAAATTTGCCGCCAGTTTGAATTTATCTTGAGTGTTGAGTGCTTCCAACAGCGGAACTGGCTTGGGAATCCTGCTTTCAACATCTTTAACCCTCTCTATCAGCGCCTGTTTTTCTCGCGTATACTCGGCTTTCAATTCATTAATTCTGTTTTCCAATCTACTTTCAATATTTGTCAGCCGCTGTTCAAAGCTGGAGGACTGTTGCGTAACCACACTTACAATTGGATTCTCAGTGATTGCGGTTTTTCTGAGAATTGCAAGTTGTTCGAGGAGAAGATCTTTATTTTCTTCTTCCAGGATGAATGCTCCGATTGTCTCGCCTTTGAGAGCTTCTATTTCCTTTGCTCTGACTGCCGCGTAGTATTCAAAGTCTCCGTCTACTATTTCGTAGGCATCCATACCGTTGCGGCGGACAATTATCGGATTAATCAATCCTCCTAATTCTAAAATTAGTCTGGCTAATTTCTCCAAATCAGGCTCGGCAAAATTGGAACGGGCCACTGTGCAAGTAATTCTTTTCACTGCAACCAGTGACGGAAATAATTTTTTCATGAGTTTTTACCTATTTTTTCCAAAACTTCTTCGGCTAACATTTCAAATTCTTGAGAGGCGATGGAATCTGGCTTAAAGTCTAGCACTGAAATCGGATCGGCGATTTCCATATTTCCCACCATTTGCATTTGTTCTGCACACTTTGCTAAATCGTCTCTCTCGTAAATTACGCTGTCCATGATTTCCATACCGTAGCGTTTGGGAATTGCCTCCCTCCGTTTGGGCAAACTGTATTGTACAAATTTAGCATTAGTGGAGATTTTGCAAGGGAGAACGCCTAAAACTTCTAAAGGTTTCTTGCCGATTAGTTTTTTGAATCCGTTAACTGTTTTGATAAAATCCTTGACATTAATCAATCCTTGATTGGCAAAAGGTTTTAAGTCAGAAGGAATAATCAAATAATCCGCCGTAATCAGGGCAACTCTAGCGAAAAAATTCAAAGATGGTGGCGTATCAATCAGTACAATATCATATATATCCTCTACTTTTGCTAGTTTTTGAATTAAAATCAGTCGGCTGTAATCTAGTTGATTGAATTCGTTTTCTTCGTGCATCAAATTGATGTGGGAAGGAATTACATCAATTTCGGGATGGCAAAAACTTGACTTGCGTGCTACTTCGCCTATCGAATAACCATCTTCTGATTGCAAAACGTGAAGAATATTGCTATCTTTCAAATCGTCTTGTTCTTCATCATCAAATTTTACCAAACCAGTTGCAAAGGTTGTATTTGCCTGACTGTCTAAGTCGATGACTAGGACTCTTTTACCTTGCTTGCTGAACGCTGCGGCTAAATTGACTACTGTTGTAGTTTTGCCGACGCCGCCTTTGTTATGGTAAACTGCAATGATTTTCATAGTGTTTTCTCTTTTTTGGGGAACGATTAAATCAGGTATTTGTTCCGGTTCTGAGATTTGACTTGGCTCAGGTTCTGCCGTGGCGGGATTGTTTTGTTGTACTGGTATTTCGCTAATTAACTCAGGAATAACTAAATTAAGTTTACTATCTTCCAGTTCCAGATTGTCTTGATCTTTTACAAAATTTAAACTATCTCTGCCAATTAAAGCGATAATTTCATCAATTTTCGTTTCAATATCTTGGCCGGTGCACTGAAATAATAGCTTAATATCATCGGCGACTATAGCGTAGATTCTAATTTCTTTACCGTTAGTTATGAGTCCGTAGCGGATGCTTAAACTTGTTAAGTAACGCTTCAGTTTCCGCAGATGGCGGTCTAAATTTTCCTTCGGATGTTTTGCTTCCATGACTAAACTCATGGGCGAGTTTACATCGAGAACTATGGGGATAACTTGGGTAGCAAAGGAGAGGAAGTCTAGGCGAATATTTCCAAAGGCGATTTCTTGGTGCCAAGTGTCGGGGGTATAGCCCAGTTTTGGCAACAAATAACTGACAATGAGTTTGCTTTCTACTTCGCTTTCGTTGCGACAGTTATTGGGATTGAAAGCCATTCGATTTTAGATTTTAGATTTTAAATTTTACAGTAAAGCAGTGCGGTGTCTATCGCCCCACAAACTCAAGTGCACGCAGTACACACCCCACAAAAGGGTAACATCTATCGCGTTACAAATGCTGCGGATTGTGATATTGAGAAAACCCGGATTGTTAAACAAAACCGGGTTTTTTGGGGATTTATCGCGTTTCAAACTTACTTGGTTTGAGCGTGAAATTCCTCTAATGTCTGATAGCCGCCAGCCGGATTGTACAGGTGACAGTTGTCGGCAATCCGCTTCATTAAAGCCCAAGAAAATTTGGTTTCATAGAGATGAGGTTGCCAGTTTTCTTTCAAGCTGCTGTGGGCTAGGCGCAAGTTGTACCAGGGTATAGCAGTTGAAAGGTGGTGAGGAACGTGCACATTAATGTCGTGGCACAGAAACTCTACCCAGCGGGGATAATCGCAGTGAACTGTTCCCGATAGTTGTGCTTGGGCTTCGTTCCATTCTTCGGGTGCTTTAAATGAAATGTCTGGTGCTGTGTGGTGAACAATGGTGAAAGTGCTCATCCAGAAATGGTAAACCATCCAGGGCAGCAACCAAAATTTGACAAATCCCCAAATGCCTGTTGTGGCAATTAAAAGCGGAAATCCGATCGCAGCACCGATTAAAACTACTAAAACCGAAAATCTGACTTGTTCGCGCTGTTGGCCTTCTTTGAAGCGCGACCACATAAAGTGTACTTTTGCCCAGTGGGCGATCGAGCCAACCCACCAGATCGGGCCAAAGATTAAACGATAAGCGATTTGTAATGCTTTGGGTGCGGCAGCATAATCTGCTGCTGTCATCGGTTGCCAAGCATTATCTTCACCAATTTTGTTGGTGTGCTTGTGGTGGTAATTGTGTCCGTGACGCCAGGCGTGAAACGGGAAAATTAACGGCAGAAATGCGAGATGTCCGACTAAATCGTTTACCCAGCGGCGGTTAGCAAATGACCGGTGACCGCAGTCGTGGCCGATTACAAAAAAACCGGTTAAACCGGTGCCTGTGAAAATCCACATTAGGGGCAGTAAATACCAAGGTGATACTGCTATGCCAACATAACCGACAGCAACTAGAAGAACGTTGACGATGACTTTTGTCCAAGCTTTGCGGGGGTTTTTGACAAAAACTTCGCGCGGCAGGGTTTTGAGAATATCTTTGAGGCGCAGGTTGGAAGTGTCACTTGCGGATGTCAATTTTAGTGGTTTTTCGATCGATGCTGTCATAAATTGATTTCGATTCTCCGTATGCCATGTGGATGGCTTAACAAAATTAACGCAGTACAAAAGCGCCATAAAATATCAGCTCGTTGCCAGCTTGCGGCAGACGAGTTGAGCTTTAGGCAAGCGCGTTTTAGCAAATGCTAGCGATCGCTATCCGCAGTTAGGAATTTCTAGCACTTTTGGCAAAAAATACTGCGGGTAGCAAAACATTCGTTTTTATAACACAGGGGGCAGGACAATTAGCATTAGCGGGTGTTGTTTGCTAATTGCTGTTGCTGCCAGAAATTGGGTCGAGGGCCGGCAAAAGGGCGATCGAGCGTTGGCGTTTGAGGGTTTGCACTTGCAGCAGCAAGGAGTCGATTTCTGCTTGCAGGTGCAGGAACTTAACTTGCTGATCGGCTTGGTAGGGGCACTTCACCAAATCTAATTCGCGAGTCAAGCAGGTCGATCGGGTAGAAGAACTAGCCATTTCGGGATTGCTCGCGGTGATTTGAGGCCGGGAAAGAGTGGATGAATTATTTGACATTAGTAATTGAGTAGACATATCTACACATTCACAGAAAAGCTCGGTAAGTGGGAAGCTCAGAGACTTTAGTCCTGAGAGGAAAACGATCCGGCGATTTCAATCGCCTTGAATCCCCTTGCGAGGTGGAGCGGTATGGTTACCCCTCCAGTGAGGATATGGTTGTCCTCTGCTCCTTTCGGAGTAATTGTTAGCTTCGCCAATGTTATAAAGGCTTGTCAGGCTAGCAGCACTGTCGAGAGTGACTTTAAGACTGTTTAACTACTAGCGACAGAGCAAGGGACTAGCTTCGCATCAAGCGGGTGTCATGACCTAAATAACGTAGTCAGTTAAGACTTAGGCTGGTCAGTACAGCTTGCTTGATTTCTCTTACAAGCTCAGTGGCTTTAGCCCTGAGTTACTGACACCATTAAGTTACTTTAACCTGAACCGATCGTATTAAACATCAAATTAACCGATCGAGCTAAAATTAGTGTAAATTCCTTGGCCATTGCCTAAAACCATTGACATCGTGACCCTGATTCTACCTGCTACTCAGTCTGCTGCTAACTCCGCTGCCCGCGCTGCCTCGCCGAAACACTACGGCTGGCCGGGCTTGATCGAAGCTTATCGCCCCTACCTGCCCGTGACGGAAACCACGCCGGTAGTGACACTCCAAGAAGGCAATACTCCCCTGATTCCAGCACCGGCGATCGCCTCTCTCATCGGTAGAGACGTGCGCGTCCTGGTCAAATACGACGGCCTCAACCCCACTGGGAGTTTCAAAGACCGGGGGATGACTATGGCGATTTCCAAGGCAAAGGAAGCCGGCGCCGAAGCTGTAATTTGCGCCAGTACCGGCAATACTTCGGCATCGGCGGCCGCCTACGCCAGACGCGGGGGAATGCGAGCTTTCGTGTTGATTCCCGAAGGTTACGTGGCTTTGGGCAAGCTGGCGCAAGCTTTGCTTTACGGTGCGGAAGTAATTTCGATTCAGGGAAATTTCGATCGCGCCTTAGAAATTGTCCGCGAAATGGCTGTCAATTATCCGGTGACATTGGTCAACTCCGTCAACCCTTACCGCTTGGAAGGCCAAAAAACCGGCGCTTTTGAAGTGGTAGACGCCTTGGGCGACGCCCCCGACTGGCTGTGTATTCCCGTAGGAAATGCGGGAAACATCACAGCATACTGGATGGGGTTTTGTCAATACCACCAAGCAAAAAAATGTTCGCGCCTACCGCGAATGATGGGATTCCAAGCAGCCGGAGCAGCACCGTTGGTAACGGGCCAAGCGGTGTCGCACCCAGAAACCTTGGCGACGGCAATTCGGATCGGCAACCCTGCTAGCTGGAAACAGGCGATCGCAGCTTCCGAAGCCAGCCGCGGCAGTTTTACCGCCGTCACCGACGAAGAAATTCTCGACGCTTACCGCTTGCTAGCATCCCAGGAAGGGATTTTCTGCGAACCGGCGAGTGCTGCTTCTGTAGCCGGCTTGCTGAAGGTAAAAGACCAAGTTCCGACAGGAGCGACGGTGGTTTGCGTGCTGACTGGTAACGGCTTAAAAGACCCGGATACAGCAATCAATCACAGCAATAACACATTCAAACAGGGAATTGCTCCTAGTTTGGATGCGGTAGCTGGGGCGATGGGATTTTAAGCAGAAGGAAGAAGGAAGAGGGAAGAAGGAAGAAGGAAGAAGGAAGAAATTTTCTTGTATAACTGAAAAATCTTTGTGATCTTCTCTCTCTTCTCTTCCTCTGCGTCCTCTGCGCCCTCTGCGGTTCAGAAAATCTTATTAAGGAGTTACGAACAAACATCATGGTTCAATCACCTCCAAAACTTCTAACTATTGATGAATTTATTGCTAACTACGGCGACAGCAATAGTTACGAACTAATCGATGGTGAATTAACCGAAATGGAACCAACGGGGCCGCACGAACAAGTATCCGCCTTTCTCGGACAGAAATTAAATGTAGAAATTGACCGTCTGGATTTACCCTACTTTATTCCCCCTCGCTGTCTCATCAAACTATTAGGAACAACAACAGCCTTTCGCCCGGATGTGCTGGTATTAGATCAAACTCGACTGATTAATGAGCCATTGTGGCAACAAGAACCTGTAATTACATCGGGAAACTCGATTAAACTAATCGCTGAAGTCGTGAGTACCAATTGGCCAAACGACTATGCCCGCAAAGTTGAAGATTACGCCTTGCTGGGAATTCCTGAGTATTGGATTGTTGATTATTTGGGCATTGGCGGCAGAGAATATATTGGCAAACCCAAACAGCCGACAATTACAATTTGTACGCTGCAAGAGGATGAGTATCAAAGACAGTTGTTTCAAAAGGACGATCGACTGATTTCCTCAATTTTCCCAGATTTACAGCTAACTGCACAACAAATATTCGCAACAAGTGGCATTTTTAACTCCTAATTCCCAAACGGCGGTAGATCGAGTAATTGGTTTTTAGAAGGTGAAAGCTGGGCGGGATTTCGGCCGGTTTGGGTGGGAGTTTGGCGGATCTCGATCGCAGTTTCGCCCGGATTTGCGGTGCGAGTAGGTACTATTTCTAAAGAATATGCTGGTGCTGGTTCCATTTTTGTAGTAGGAACAGTTTGTGCTTTGGTGAGCAAGTCAACGGCGTCTCCGAGGGCGGTGGTTAAATTTCTGCTAGTTTCGGCGTGACGGGCTTCTTCTTGTTTGAGGGCTTGAGTCAGTTGTTTAATTTGTTCGATCGCCCGATCGCGCTCTTCGAGAACTTCTGCTAACTTAGCTTTAAGTTCCCCAACTGTATGCAGTCGTTCAACCTCCTGCTGGCGAACAACTCCAGCCTCGTCACCTTCGGGCTCAATCGGGTAGAAATTCTGCAATTCCTCTATCTGCGCTGACAAAGCACTGATGCTTTGCTGAGTGAACTTAGCATCATTCCGGCGTTGCTCCGCTTCGGTATTATAGAGTTGGCGCCATTGAGCCGCACTTTCACCAGCGTCATCGCGATCGCGCGAAACCTCTGTTAACTGCTGTTGCAGCCGCTTAATTTCATCTAACCATTGTCTGACATCTTGAGACATATTGTTTATTTTAGATTTTAGATTTTAGATTTTAGATTGAAGAAGGGGTAATTGTGAATGGGTAATCGCTTAATTAATTAATTGTCTTTATTTCCATTTGCCCGATCGCCCTGTATTCATTTTGCATTTTCCAGTTCCCCATTTCCTGTGCGCTATGAACATTTATTACTGGTTGCGCTACGTAATTTTAGCTTTTTTGAAGGCACTTTTGAGGCTGCTGAGAGCTGTCACAAGCAAATTTGGTGATTTTTGGCAGTTTTGCCGGTGTTTAACTTGGAGCACGCTCAAGCAAGTCGCAGTGAAGGCGGGAGAGCAGCGGTTGCCGGGGCTGTCTGCGGAAATGGCCTACAATTCTATGCTGGCGTTGTTTCCGGGGCTTTTGGCTGTCTTGTCGGCGATCGCCCTGTTTGAACCTTTGCAATCAACACTGTATCAAATCGCCCGTCTTTTGGGGGAAGTGATACCAGATGACGTTAGGAATTTGATTCGCGGCTTAATCAAAGAAATTCTCTTAACTCGCAATAAAGGGTTGTTTTCGGTGAGCTTTTTTGCGTCACTGTGGGCATTTTCTGGCGTAATGAGCGCGGCGATGGCTGCGATGGATCGCATCCATGAAATCCCGATCGATCGAACTCGCTCTTTTGTGAAAGCAAAACTCATTTCATTAGGGCTGAGCATCGGTACAATTGTGCTGTTAATTCTAGCATCGGGAGCTGTATTTGTCAGCGACTTAATTGTGCAAGCTCTTGCCCGTCAGAGTTGCTTCTTGGAGTCCGTCGCCAATTGCGATTTAAAAGATGTCCAAAATTGCTTGTTGCTCGCCGGAAATTGCCCTTTAGAGTCCCAATTATTAGCTGTTTGGCGGCTGTGGCGGTGGCCGAGTTCTTTAGGGATTGTATCAGTTGCCTTTGCTTTTGTTTACCGCTACGGGCCGAGTCGCCATCAAGCCGATATTCCAATTTTTTCGGGAGCTGTTTTTGCTGCTATTTTGTGGGCGCTGCTTTCGGCTTTGTTTCGGTTTTATGTTTTGCATTTAAGCAATTTCAGTTGGACTTACGGCACGATCGGCACTTTTATTGTGTTGCTGCTATGGCTGTATCTTTCTTGTTTGGCGATGTTGAGCGGTGCTCAGTTGAATGTGACAGTGGGAAAGGCAATGAAACTATCAAGAAAATGATAATTGGGAAGGAAGTTAGGCAAGGGATTGTGTAGCGGATGTAACGGATGGATGTTGAGAAAAGAAGTTATCTAGGAGAGAGCGAAGAGGTTGGTGTAGTGGGGCGGGTTCACCCGAATCTATAATATAAACGAAAAAGCCAGTAAACCCGCCCCGACCCCGACTGATTAATTGTTTAACTTACCATAAAGAATTGGTTTAAAGCCTCTCCCCTAAATGCGAGAAATTAAAATCAGACTATTATTCATTGCTTCAATCCTCTTCCTTCCAGGTAAAGTGCTGTCAACTGTCAACTGTCAACTGTCAACTGAATGAACGGATGCCCGATTAATTACGCAGTAAAGTGCTGAGGATACCCGCAACAAAAGATAGCAAAATCAGTATCCAAATAACAGCGCCGGGAATGAATGTCAAGAGGCCAACTCCTCTGAGAATCCAAACTAACAAAGTTATCCCCAGGATAGTCAAGAAGATGCTAGTTGATAGTCGAAGTTGAAATTTAGGAGAATTAGTCATGTTGAATGTAAAAATTTTATCTGGATCAATGATAGCTGTTTTATTGGCGATCGGCTTTCACATCGGATTAATTTCGAGTCCCGATGCTGCTGTAGCGCGTGTAGGTGCAAATAAGCTGGGGGAAGTGGCGAATGCTGCGATAAAAGCTCCTTCTGCAAGTTTAGCAATTAGCGATCGCACAATTGGCGAAGCAAAAATCGGCATGACTTTCGGACAACTCAAGCAGGCTTTGGGTTCCACAGCCCAGTTTCAGGTAGAGTCTCCTTTTATGGTAGACTTTGATGCAGTGGCGATTAGTCGATCGGGCAAAGTGCAGTATCGGATTATCTATGCTGCCGGTACAAAGCTCAAAGATACCGATGTTATTGAACTTTTGATGACTGAAAACGCCAATTATAAAACTGTTCAGGGCGTAGGGCCGGGAATGACATTGAAACAAGCCGAGGCAATTTACGGCAAAGCTACATTATCTTATAACACAGACAATGAATCCAGAGAAGGAGTTGTCTTTGCCAAACAACCGACTCGAAAAATTATGTTTCTTCCCAAGGCTGAGGGAAAACAATTTGCTGGGGTTTATGGTGCTGGTAAAGGAGGATTTTATCAGACTAATAAGTATCAGCCGAATGCTGCGATTAAGTCCGTGATGGTGCGGAAGTAGACTGATCATTCCCAGAAACCGGGTTTCTTCCGAGACATCTCGCCATCCAACCTAAATCATCCGAAAAACCCGGTTTATTAGCCTTTTTTATAATTCCTATAAACCCGGTTTTTGACCAAATATTTCTTCGCCAAACCCAGATTATCGTAGAAACCGAGTTTCTAAGAAACCCGGTTTCTGTTGCTTCGTCCTAAGTTCAATTATTTAGCAGTCACCAACTGGGCCGGCAGCCGCTTAAACGCCAACCTTTCATTCTCGATATCCACAAAAATCGTATCGCCATCCACAAAATCTCCCCGCAAAATACCCTTCGCCATTTGCGTTTCCAACTCGCGTTGAATTCCCCGCTTCAGTGGCCGCGCACCGTACACCGGATCGTAACCAATTTCTGCCAAGAAGTCGATCGCCGATTCCGACAAGTTCAGAGACATTTTGCGATCGGCCAACCGTTTTTCCAAACGCTTGACTTGCAGCAGCACAATTTGCCGCAATTCCACCTTACTCAAACCGTGGAAAATAATCATCTCATCAATCCGGTTCAAGAATTCCGGGCGGAAAGTTCCCCGCATCGCCTCCATCACCCGACTCCGCATTAGTTCGTTATCTCCCGCCACATCCAAGATGTATTGAGAGCCCACATTCGATGTCATAATAATCACAGAATTCTTAAAGTCTACCGTGTGACCTTGAGCATCGGTAACGCGGCCATCATCCAGAATTTGCAACATGATATTGAAGACATCCGGGTGCGCTTTCTCGATTTCATCAAACAGAATTACCGAATAGGGACGGCGGCGCACAGCCTCAGTTAATTGTCCGCCTTCGTCGTAGCCGACGTATCCCGGAGGCGCACCGATTAACCGCGAAACTGCGTGTTTCTCCATGTATTCCGACATATCAATGCGGACGATCGCCTCTTCGGTGTCAAACAGGTATGATGCTAATGCTTTCGCCAACTCGGTTTTACCTACGCCTGTGGGGCCGAGGAAGATAAAACTCGCCACCGGACGGTTGGGATCGGCTAAACCCGCGCGCGATCGCTGAATGGCATCTGCAACCGCCGTCACCGCTTCATCCTGTCCAATTACCCGTTTGTGCAGTTCATCTTCCAACTGCAAAAGTTTCTGCATTTCCGATTCAACTAACTTGCTGATCGGAATTCCCGTCCACTTAGAAATAATCTCGGCAATGTCAGATTCCGTGACTTCTTCCCTGAGTAAAGTTTTACCTGTAATCTGACTTGCTGTCAGTTTAGCTTCCGCTTCTTTCAGTTGTTTTTGCAACTCGGTTAACTTGCTATATTTCAACTCAGCAGCGCGGTTAAGGTCATATTTTAATTCAGCTTGTTGAATTTCAATGTTAACCTTGTCAATCTGTTCTTTAATGTTTTGAATGCTGCCGATGACACCTTTTTCTGATTGCCATTGGGCATTCAAACCGCTTTGCTGTTCCTTGAGATTTCCCAAGTCTTTTTCCAGTCTTTCCAAACGGTCGATCGATGCAGCATTACTTTCTTTTTGCAGCGACAGTCTTTCCATTTCTAGCTGCAAAACCTTGCGATCGATTTCATCGAGTTCTTCCGGCTTGGAGGTGATCTCCATTTTCAGTTTAGCCGCAGCTTCGTCCATTAAGTCGATCGCTTTATCGGGAAGGAAGCGATCGCTAATATATCGAGTTGACAAAGTAGCCGCCGCCACTAACGCATTGTCAGAAATTTTCACACCGTGGTGAACTTCGTAGCGTTCCTTCAAGCCCCGCAAAATCGAAATAGTATCTTCAACGGTTGGTTGGTCAACATAAACTTGTTGGAAACGGCGTTCTAAGGCCGCATCTTTTTCGAGATATTTGCGGTATTCGTCGAGAGTTGTAGCGCCGATACAGCGCAATTCTCCCCTCGCTAACATGGGTTTGAGCAAGTTGCCGGCATCCATCGAGCCTTGAGTCGCGCCGGCACCGACAACGGTGTGAATTTCATCGATAAATAGGATGACTTTGCCGTTGCTGTCCATAACTTCTTTGAGCACGGCTTTCAAGCGTTCTTCAAATTCTCCCCGGAATTTTGCACCGGCAATTAACGCGCCCATATCTAAGCTAATTAATTGTCTGTCTTTGAGAGATTGCGGCACATCTCCGGTGATAATTCGCTGGGCGAGTCCTTCGGCGATCGCAGTTTTACCAACTCCCGGTTCCCCAATCAGTACGGGGTTGTTTTTGGTACGGCGGCTCAATATTTGAATCGTGCGACGGATTTCGTCATCTCGTCCGATTACTGGATCGAGTTTGCCTTGACGCGCGGCTTCTGTCAAATCTCGGCCGTATTTTTCCAGCGCTTCATATTTGCCTTCTGGATTTTGGTCTGTCACTTTGTTGTTCCCCCGGACTTGGGTAATTATGTCTTTGAGTTTGGCTTCATCTAGTTTAAATTCTTGCAGGAGATTTTTGCCGAAGCGATCGTCCTTAACGTAACCTAGGATCAAATGCTCGATCGAGATAAATTCATCACCGTACTCTTTACGATAAGCTTCAGCGCGGTCTAGCAGGGTATCCAAGGAACGGCCGAGATAAACGTTGCCGCCGCTTCCAGTGATTTTGGGCTGGCGGCTGATAAACTCATCAGTGCGATCGCGCAATTTGGCGATAGTCACTCCCGCTTTGTTAAATAAACTGCTCGCAAGTCCCGATTCTTGTTCCAGCAAAGCTTTCATCAAATGTTCGCTTTCTAGCTGCTGCTGCTGGGCTGCTTTGACAACTTCTGGGGTGCGTGCGAGGGCTTCCCAGGCTTTTTCCGTAAATTGGTTTGGATTATTCGGTTGCATAAATTTTAATTCCCTGAATTCAAAGCGATCTATACTTTAGAGGCAATTGCTTAATTGCCCGTATAATCGTCATTGTACGAAGTTACGGACGGGGAGCGGATCGGTGTTCCCCTATATTGAGATAGGTATATCCGTCATGTGTCGCAGTCCCTCGCAAGCAAAAGGTAAACTGTCACGCCTAAAAGTTGCACTTTGATGAATTACCCAGTTGAGTTTAAGCCGAAAGCGATCAAAGATTTACAATCTTTGCCAGCGGAGGTACAAAGCCGAGTTTTGACTAAAATTGAGTTAATCCAAAATAATTTGACGGGGGATGTGAAACGCTTAACAAACTATACGCCAGAATATCGGCTGCGGGTAGGAGATTACCGAGTTTTATTTGAAATTGAGGAAGATATTTTGGTGATCTACCGCGTCAAACATCGCAAAGATGCTTACACTTAAACGCCTGGAGGAAATATCTATGATTCCATTACATCCTGAGTTTATCACCAAAAACGGCAAAAAAGAATTTGCAGTGATACCTTATGAAGAATTTGAAGCACTCCAAGAATTAATTGCTGACATAGAAGATTTGATTGATTTGAGGGCCGCCAAAGAGGAAGACGCAAATCAGCCTTCTATGCCTTTAGCAGAAGTGAAGAAAATGTTAGGATTACTCAATAATTAATCCGTAGAATTATGGCAAAAGTCGCAAACTATTTTAAGTAATTGAGCGGATATGATATAACTCCTAACTACTGTCAACTATCAACTGTCAACTATCAACTGTCAACTGTCAACTGTCAACTGTCAACTGTCAACTGTTTTCATGCTTGCATCACCACACGTTCCGGGAGACTGACAATAAAAGTTGAGCCTTTCCCGTCCTCGCTTTCGACACTAATTTCGCCACCGAGAATTTGACACAAGCGCTGGCTAATTGTCAATCCCAAACCCGTGCCTCCATACTTCTTGGTAGTCGAAGCATCAGCTTGAGTAAAAGGCTTGAATATCTGCTCTAATTGCTCGTTCGTCATGCCAATGCCTGTATCCCTGACTCGAAAAATCAAAACTTGAGAATTGTAGTTTGAACCAGAGTTAAAATCTTTATTTTTCTTTCTTTTCGTCTGTTTAACTTTTTCATTTTTAATTCTTTCCACCTCGATAGTAATCACCCCTTTTTCAGTAAATTTGGCAGCATTGCTGAGCAAGTTTAGGAGAATTTGCCGCACTTTCGGTTGGTCGGCGTACATTGTGCCGAGTTCGCCTTGGATTTTCAGCGCTAAAGCATTGCCTTTTTTCTCTACTAGCGGTTGAGCCGTAGTCATCACTTCTTCAATCATTGTCGCTACGTCGAAGTTTTCCAAATAAAGCGTGACGTGCCCAGCTTCTATTTTGGAAATGTCGAGGATGTCGCTGATCATGTCGAGCAAATGTTTGCCTGCGATTTGAATTTTTTCTAAGTCGGGGAGAAAATCTTCGGAACCGGAATCTTGAGCATCTTCTTGCAGCATTTCGCTGTAGTTGATGATGGCATTGAGGGGAGTACGCAGTTCGTGGCTCATGTTGGCGAGAAATGCACTTTTCGAGCGGTTGGCAGCTTCGGCTGCTATTTTTGCTTCCTGCAAGTCTTCTGTGTATTCCGCTACTCTTTGGATCAGTTCGTTAAGGGAAGTTGCTAGCATTCCCACTTCGTCGGAAGTGGTAACGGGTACTTGCAGGTCAAAGTTTGATTCTTCTGTCACTCGCTGAGCGATGAGGGTGGTGGCTTGTAGTGGTCGGGCGATCGCCCTGCTGGTGTATATTGCAAGTAAGGTAGCGATACCGGCCGATACCAACAGAGAACCAACCAGAATCAGAGTTCCGAGTTGTTCAGCTTTCTCGTAGGTTCTAAATGCCTTGTCTGCTTTGTCCCGAAAATTGCCAGCGAGTTTGGCTGAATCCTGCGAAAACTGTTCGAGTTTAAAAGCATTGCTCCCAGTGGCCAAATTATACAAGTTCCGCTGGAATAGCTGCCGCTGCTGCAGATTCAAACCAGATAACTTCGCATTCCCCAGCAGTTTCTGGACTTGTTGGAAGTAAGCTTCTACTGTCTTGCTGTTGGCTTTGGCGAACTCTTGAATCTCTTGGTAATCTTTGGCAACATCGGAATTAGTAGTCGGTGGCTGGCTTTGCAGTTGTTCTAGCTGTCCGCTCATCTGAGCAACACGAGTCAGAAAATCCGATCGTTCGCGATCGAAAATTTGCGGTTGTCCCATCAGATTCAGCAGCAAGAGCTGCTGAATTCTGACTTCCTGCGCGGTATTATTCAGATTGGTCAGGATTTCGGCTTTATCTCGGTCGATCGCCAGTTTTTCTCTAACTTGCTGCTTATGATAGGATTCTACTCCCCGTCCCGTCACAGCACCCAAAATCGCAATACCAATGACCAAGGCGTATCCGCAGCCGATTTTCTGCCGGATACCCAAGCGACCCAACAGACTTTTAAAACCTATTGGAGGATGGTTCTGGGGTTGATTTTTCGAGGCTAAGGTTGAAGACATGGGGAATTTACTCGTCACCCTGAGAGGCATTATCTATATTCTAATTGATGCCTGCGTGAGGGTAAATAAAGTTATGACTTTAAACCAAAATTCGGCAATTATGGGGTCTGTGCAGGGTTCCACAGCTCGATCTGCTTGACAGTTGGGAAGAGTTATGGTTAACAAATTATAAGTGGCGGGTTATAAGTTGCAAGTTACGAGTTAGATTTTTGATTCAAGACTCAACTTAACTTGCAACCCACAACTTATCGGTGTTCCTCTACTGGCAAAGTTGAAATTGTGCTATCTTAGCAGGAAGTTTTGAAGCATTAGGTACGCTAGCAGAGGTAGAAACGAAGATTCCCATCCCGAAACTGCAACCCTCTGCGTTGTTGCATTCCCCAGGCTTGGCAGTCAGTTGATATTCGCCTTGGGATGGAGGAGTAAAAGATATTGTCACGAGTTCACCTGTCTTTTGACTCGCTGCAATTTGTTGACCGCTGGCATCTGTGAGAGTTAGGTTTAAATCTTTGCAGTTGCCGTCGCAAGTAGCAACAAAAGTATACTCTATATCAGGATGCAGCGTTGCTCTAAAAGGAGATGACACTTGCTTGCGAACTTGGGCTAGCAACGGCACAAATACTAACTTTTGACCGTTGCCTTTCCGCTGCTCAACTTCTGTTTTTAAGCGACAAACAACCGTTTTTTGGTCATTGGTTAGTTCTTGAGCAATAGCATTGCCTGCGATTGCAGTACCGAGGAGTAGGGCAATGCCCGAAATAACTAAATGTTTGATCTTCATTGATGTCCCGTAAAATTAATTTTGGGTGATTGCAATAGACCGCTTTTGTCAGCAGTCGATTGATTTATCTGGAGCCTATCACATTTGTTGACTAAAGTTTTAAGTTTTAAATTATTTATCGCTGTGCCGAAATTCCCAAGCGGGAACAAACTTAGAATCTCCCCAAACACCGCGGCGATTTTTCTTGGCTTCGGCTTCCGCTTGTTGGACAACAGTTGCACTCGGACAGTTTTTCAAGTATGGACGGTAAACCATTGCTAATCCTTCGCGCAGCAAAACTTCTTGAGCAAATCTGCCGTTTGGCAAGCGAACTTCGCTAATTTTTCGGCCGTAACGGTCAGTATCAGTGACTGTCAAAACGACTCGACCGCCCCCTTCTTTGACTAGCTGCTGCATTCTTTGCTCGGCTAGATTTCCCCACTTGAACTGATTTTTTTCGGCTGCTTTTTTACTATTTTTTTCGGCGTTGGTGTGGGCAATTTCCGGTGCATCTACGCAGGCAAAACGCACTTTGATATCCTTGCCAGCGGCATCGGTGGCAACAAGTGTATCGCCGTCGCTGACTCGTTTTACAGCATAGTTATTCGGCGGTAGCTTTTGAGGACAGCCGGAGAGTAGGAATAGCAGAACAACTGCGCTCAAGCTGGTGATTGTAGGGGAAATGGGGATTTTATTTTGCCTCATAATTCTCTATTTTTTATTTTGTTTCCATCCAATTTTGCCCCGCGTGAATATCAACTATCAACGGTACGCTAAGCGGCAGAGCATTTTCCATCGCAGTTCTAATTTTCGGCTGCAATTCTTCCCATTCATCCGGTGGGACTTCAAAGATTAATTCATCGTGAACTTGCAGCAGCAGTCGCGCCTGATAGTTTTGTAAAATTTTGTTGACCTCAATCATGGCAAGCTTAATGATATCAGCACTGGAACCTTGAATGGGAGCGTTGGCGGCGGCCCGCAAAGATTGGGCGTCATTTTTACTGAGGGACTTAAGTTGGCTGGGGTTAATTTCTTCGGGGTTGTGGCCTTTCAAGCGGCGGAGGCTGCCATGCTCCTCGAAGTTGAGATAGCGACGACGACCTAGTATAGTGGAAACATAGCCAAGGGCGATCGCACTTTTTTTCACACCCTCCAAAAATTCAAAAACCTTACTGTAACGCTCGTTAAATCGTTCAATAAACTTTTTACCATCTGCGGAAGATTTGCCCATCGAACGACCAAACTTAATCGCCCCCATACCATAAACTACCCCAAAATTAATCGTTTTGCCAAACCGTCTTTCATCGGGAGTTACTTCCTCCTTTTCAAACAGTAGTTGAGCCGTCAGGGTATGCACATCTCGGTTATTTTGGTAAGCTTCTATTAACACAGGTTCTTGACTCAAATGAGCCAAAATTCGCAGTTCAATTTGAGAATAGTCAGCCGACACCATCAGCCAACCAGACTCCGGCAAAAAAGCCTTGCGAATTTGCCGCGAAAACTCGGTACGGATGGGAATATTTTGTAAATTTGGATTGGAAGAAGAAAGGCGGCCGGTACCAGTTGCAGTTTGGTTGAAATCTGTATGCACTCGCCCGGTATCTGCACGCACTAACTGCGGCAAAGCATCGACGTAGGTTGATTTTAATTTAGACAATGTTCGGTGTTCTAATAAATCGTCTACAATCGGATGGTCTCCTTGCAATTTATCCAAAACAGCCGCGTCGGTAGAATATCCAGTTTTGGTTTTGCGAGACTTTTTCTGAAATTCATCGGGGATTTTTTCTAACAAGATTTCGCTGAGTTGTTTGGGCGAACCTAAATTGAATTTTCTCCCCGCTGCTTCATAAGTATTTTCTTCGAGTTGTGCTAATCTCTTTTCTAGCTGCTGGGATAGTTCTTGCAGATACTCTGAATTAATCCGAATTCCGCAGTATTCCATTTCTGCTAAAATTGGTTCTAAAGGCTGTTCTACTTCTAGCAGTAACCCGTGCAAAGTTTTTTCGGGAAGGCTAGCTTGATCAGCTTTATCCAATTCGGCTTTAAGTTTACTTACTAACCCAAATGTGGTGTGAACATCCATGCCGCAGTAGTCAGCTACTTTGATAATACTGATGTCAGCAATTGTTTTGTTTTTCGGTACTAATTCCTTGTAACTTTCTGCGACAATGCCTAAGTATTTCCTTGACAATTCGCTGAGACTGTGGCTGGTTTCTGGGTTGAGTACGTAACTGGCTAGCATGGTGTCAAATACGACTCCGGCGAGTTTGATTCCCTGACAGCGTAGGATCGATCGATCAAATTTAGCATTTTGCAGCGCCTTCGGATAACTCTCGCTTTCCAAAATCGGACGCAAAGCATTTAAAACCGTGGCTTTGTCCAAATTTGTGCCCGTTTTATGTCCCGTGGGAATGTAAGCTAAATCTTGTTCTCCGGTTCCCCAACAGCAGCCAATTCCGACTAATTCGGCGTCTCGCGGTTCTAAGGCGGTGGTTTCGGTATCCCACGCCACGGGTGAGGCTTTGTCTGTGAAAGTTTGCAGGAGTTCGACTAATTCGTTTAACTGTTCGATTGTTTGAATTATTTGCGGTTTAATTGGCAGTTTGTTTTCCTGCTGGGCGGCTTTGGTGTCAGAATAACTCCAAAACCACAATTCGTCTGCTTCTGAACTTTCAGAATTTGCAGCGGAAAAATCACTTGAATTATCAGCATTAGACAATTCAGAGACTGTAAATTCTCCCTTTTTCCGAACATCCGTTAAATCCGTTAGAGAATCCGCTGCCGAACCGCCATCCGTTAAATCCGTTAAATCCGTTAGAGAATCCGCTGCCGAACTTTCTTTTTCCGAACCGCCAAAGCGCTTTTGAATTTGCTTAACTTTGCCTAAAAAACTTTTAAATTCCAACTTTTCCAGCATCGGAATCAAAGCTGCTTCATCAAAACCTATCAACTGACAATCTTCTAAGTTGACTTCTAAAGGAACTTCTTGAATAATTGTCGCCATGCGCTGAGAATGATAAGCAGATTCCTTACCTTCTTCGAGCTTTTTCTTAGTTGCGCCTTTGAGTTGATCGATGGCTGCATAGATGCCATCGAGGGTATTGTAAGCTTCCAGTAATTGCAGGGCGGTTTTGTCGCCGATGCCTTTAACTCCGGGAATGTTATCGGATTTGTCACCGCAGAGGGCTTTGTAATCTATTACTTGTGCGGGCAAAATACCGAGTTTGGCTTTGACTTCTTCCGGGCCGTATTCTTGGGATTTGCCTTTTCCCGATCGCCTAAGTTCATCTGTACTCAAATATAGTACGCTGATTTGCTTCTCAGTTTCTACTAATTGGAACAAATCTCGATCGCCCGTGAGGATTTTCACCCGATAACCCGCGGCGCTGGCTTTGTTGGCCAAAGTTCCCAAAACATCGTCGGCTTCGTAGCCCGGAGCGGTGAAGGCTGGTAAATTGAAATAGGTAAGGAGTTCTTGGAGGTTTTTGAGATCCGGGATAAAATCTTCGGGAGTTTCGACGCGACCGGCTTTGTAAGTTTCGTCTGCTTCGTGGCGAAAAGTGGGCGTGGCGAGGTCAAAGGCGATCGCCATGTACTCCGGTTCATGAGCCGCCATAACTTCCAGCAGAGACTTGAGAAAGCCAAAACAGACGCTGGTGGGAATGCCTGTCGTAGTTCGCAAACCTCCGTCTCGACTTTTGGCAAAGCCGTAGTAGGAACGGAAGGCCAGGGAGTGGCCGTCAACTAAGATGAAGGTAGGAGCTTGATTTTCAGACACTGACACAGATGGCGATCGCACGAAACAGCTTTATCATTCTACTCATTTGTCATACCTGTTTGAAAATAGCATCTAACTGCAAACAAGCTCTAAACCCTTATATAATCAGTCATTCCCAATTCTAAATTCTCAAATCAAAAATCGTGCGACGCTCGCGATAGCCGAAGTCTCAAACCTCAAATCGCTCGATCGGCATAATGTGCAGCTTGGCTCAGAATAGTAGAAGATGTTACGTGCGATTCACGCGCGGGATAGCTTCGCTTCACGCAAATTTACCAACACCTGCCGATCGAAGCTTATGGGTGATATTAATCGATGCTACGAAATCCTCGAAATTGAGCCTGGAGCTTCCCTAGAAGAAATTAAGCACGCTTACAGGGATTTAGCCTTTGTGTGGCATCCCGATCGGTTGCCCCCAGGCGATCGCCTGCAACAAAAAGCCCAACACAGATTAACCGAAATTAATCAAGCTTACCAGGAATTGCTGTTGTTTCTGAGTCAACCTGAACCAAAGTCGATCGACCAACAGCCACCGCAGCAGCCACCACCACCTGCGGAAAAGCCTCCAGAAAAGCCCCTGAGAAGGCGTTCTGGAAAATCAGCCGGTAGAGTTGGTTCCCAGCGCAGTCACACCCGCCCCAAAGCCGCATCAAAAAAAACTCAAACTCAAAACAAGCCCAAAAGCAAAAAACGATTGACAACTCAAAATCGCCCAACGTCGCGGGGAAGAAAGCAATCCCGGCGCAGCGTGGCGAGGGAAGCGTGGCTATCTCCAAACTATCCAAACTTTACCCAGAAACGGAAACAAGAATTTCCGACTCAATACTCAAAACCGTGGCTATCTCAAAAATCTTCAAGCTTCCCTTGGGGGCCGCTGGCGATCGCAGTTGGGAGTTACGCTGTGACAGGCTACATTTTGACGAAATTTGAGGTCCCGATGTGGATGTGGACTTTAATCTGTGGTGCCGATTGGCTGTGGGCCGCGATTTTGCTGGCGGAGGGTTCGGCAACGCCTAGAGTGTGGCTGGCGGCGTTAGTTTTGGCTGGAGCGGTGGGGGGGGCGATCGCAGGTTTTCAGGCGGGAGGAATGGTAACGGGGGCTGTCTGGGCGCTAGTTGGAGCTGGTTTGGGGGCGATCGCCAGTTCCGAGGCAGAGTCTCGCGCCGTAGCTGTAGTTTTGGCCGCGGCGGGAGTGGCGACAGTGGTGGGATTGATTGCTGGGACGGGTTCTGGGGATTGGCGGAAGGCGTTAGTTGTGGCGGTGTCTTGGGGGATTGTTGGTTTGACGTGCGGGCTGGTGGCGGAAGTAGCTGTTAATTTTCGCGGATCTAAGGGGCTTGTAGGTTTGATCGGGCTGGGAATGGGGGCGTGGGCGGGGGTTTGGGCTGGGGCGGGTTCGGAGGCTTTGGCTGGGGCCTTGAGCATTGCTGGATCTAAGACTGTTTATGGGGCTTGGGCTGCGATGGGGATGATTGCGGGAGTTGTGGCGCGGATGGTAGCTGGTGAAAGGTCGATCGCCACTGGCCGCGGGCTGTACACATTTATCTTGTTAGTCGCTACTTCTGGTTTTGGGCTGTGGTTGGGAAATTGGTTGGTTGGTCGCATTTTCTGAATTAGTCATTAGTCATTAGTCATTAGTCATTACCGTAAGTTTCCTGGTTTACGCATCGGGGGCTAGAAACCCGGTTTCTACGAGTTTTTTTTGTTGAGTCACGATAAATCTACAAAAAAACCGGGTTTCTGAGGTTGCAAGTGCGATCGGCAAACACTGAAACCATCGCTTTTCTTCCCTCTTCCCTCTTCCTTCTTCCCTCTTCCTTCTTCCCTCTTCCTTCTTCCCTCTTCCCTTTTCCTTCTTCCTTCAGCATAACTCCCAGCACTTATCACTTTTCAGTAGGGCTTCAAACTCAGCACTTGGCAAAGCCTGACTGAAAAAATGACCTTGAATTTCATCGCAATCGTGCTCGCACAAAAAAGCCAGTTCCGGCTGATTTTCTACCCCCTCAGCAATCACAGTCATGTTCATACAGTGTGCCATTTGAATAATCGCTACTGTAATCGCTGCATTTTGGCGATCGTCTGCAATATCGCGAATAAAACTCTTGTCAATTTTCAGCGCATCAAACGGAAAACGTTTCGGGTAACTCAAAGAAGAATATCCCGTACCAAAATCATCAAGTGCGAGCCTAATTCCCATCTCTCTCCACACCGTAAAAGCTTGAATTGCTGCCGTTTCATCTTGCAAAATTAGACCTTCCGTCAATTCTAATTCCAAACATTTAGGATCGAGATTAGTTTCTCTCAATATCTGGCTGACTCTCTCTGTCAAATTTTTTTGCTCAAACTGGCGGGCTGACAAATTGACAGATATCCGCAGCGGAGGCAAACCCTCTATTTGCCAAGCTTTAGTTTGCATACAAGCAGTCTCTAATACCCATTCACCCAGCGGCGAAATCAAGCCCATTTCTTCAGCCATTGGAATAAATTCCCCCGGAGAAACTCTGCCCCTTTTTGGATGATTCCAGCGCACCAAAGCTTCAGCACCAATAATCTTCCCTGTTTTAATTTCTATTTGCGGCTCATAGTAAACTTCAAACTCCAAGCGTTTTAAAGCATTGCGAAGACAAGTTTCTTGAGTAAATTGATTGATAGAACTATTGGCAACTTTTGCCGTATAAAATTTATATTTATTGCCACCTTCTTGCTGAGAATTGTACATTGCTACATAAGCATTTTTCAGCAATTTGTCTCCATCGTTGCCGTCTCCCGGAGATAAAGAAATGCCGATACTTGCCGTGACGTAAAGTTCCGAGCCTTTGACAATGATAGGTTGGGCTACAATATCTAAAATGTTTTGAGCAATCTTGCCAGCATCCTGTTTTTCGGCAACTGGTTCGAGTACAATTGCAAATTCGGCAGCTTCTAAACGAGCCACAAAATTAATCTTCTCCGTGCAGTTAGTCAGCCGCTCGGCAACTTTGCAAAGTACGGAGTCGCCGATATCGTGTCCCAAGGTACTATTAATCCGGTTAATTCTATCTAAACTGAGAGTCACAACTGGTATCATTACTGGCAATGCTTTTTGCTTGTCTAATACCTGACTTAGCTGCTCCCGCAACAGCGCACGATTGGGCAAATTTGTTAAACAGTCGTGCTGATGTCGGTGGAGAGCTATTTGAATAGTTGTGTGCAAGTTTTTTTCCTCAAAGGGTTTCACAATATAGCCGAAGGGTTTGGTTGCATTGACGCGCCGCAAAGTTTTTTCATCAGCATAAGCTGTTAGATACACTACCGGGATCTGAAATCGCGATCGAATTTCTTCTGCTGCTATAACACCGTCTATTTCTCCTTGCAGGTTAACATCCATCAAAACTAAATTCGGTCGGATTTTGGCTACTGATTCAATCGCTTCTTCTCCCGAATAGACAATATCAGTTATTTGATATCCTAAAGATATTAAACTGTCGGAAATGTCTTCTGCAATGATGCTTTCGTCTTCTACTATTAAAATTTTTTTAGTTGACATTAATTTCTTTCCTCCGATTCCTATTGGTTTGGAAAATGTTATTTGAAAAGTCGTGCCTGCTGTTTCTAATAGTTCTATTTTCCCCCGAATTTGCTTGACTAAAGACCCGACTAGCCGCAAACCGAGTGTTCGGGCCTTGCGATAATCTAACTCTTGAGGAAAACCAATGCCACTGTCGCTCACGGCTAGCACGCAAACTCTATTTTCATCTAAAGTAAAATCTATTTTAATTTTACCTTGAACTTGTCCTGTAAAAGCATATTTGAGGGAATTTGTCACCAGCTCGTTGATAATCAATCCGCAAGGAACTGCCGTATCAATATTGAGAGAACACGGCGCAATATTTGTTTGCAAATTGACGCCTTCTGTAGGAATTTCATAAGCTTGGAATAAATTGTGGGCGAGATTTTGGATGTATTCAGCAAAGTCAATGTTTGACAAGTCTTTGGATTGATACAATTGTTCGTGAACTAGGGCCATCGATCTGACTCGGTTTTGACTTTCTTTTAACATTTCACTAACGCGGCTGTCTTGGATGTAGCGGGATTGAAGTTTGAGCAAACTGGAAATAACTTGAAGGTTGTTTTTGACGCGGTGGTGAATTTCTTTGAGGAGGACTTCTTTTTCGGCGAGGGATGCTTTGATGCGATCCTCGTCGCGCTTGCGGCCTGTAATGTCCCGCACTACTGCTTGAATTATTTTGCGCCCGTTAATTTCCATTGCATTTAACAGCACTTCTGCGGGAAATTCTGAACCGTCTAGCCGTTTGTGTACCCAGTCAAAGCGACAGCTACCTGTTTGCATTGCTGTGGATATTCTCTGTGCTGCTAGACTGGATGAGTCTTGTCCGCTAGGCTGAAATGGCGGGGAAAATTCGCTAGGTTTCTTGCCGTAAAACTGTTCTTTATTTGTGCACCCAAATATTGCTAAGGTGGCGGGGTTGCAGTCAAAAAAGTTTTGTTCTTCGATCAGCATTACTGCGTCGCTTGTGGCTTCGTAAAGGCTGCGAAATTTGCATTCAGACTCTTGCAGAGAAGTGATTAATTGGGTCTTTTGAAATTCCGCGCGTTTGCGGTCGGTAATGTCTATTCCTACAGAAAATGCTGCGCTTCCTTGATGATATTTCTGACCTACTATCAAATAATTTCGGATGCTGCCGTTAATTTCTACGTCTATTTCTTGCGAGGTTTGCTGAGATGAACTGTCAAAAAAGTTTCGGATTAGTTGTCCAAAAGTCGAGCCTTTGTCGAGAAAGTTGATTTCTTGACCGACAAAGCTTTCAGGAGACCGTTTGAACGAGGTTGCTAAGTGCTGGTTGACTTCAATATACCGCAAATCTGAACTTACCCAAGAAATTAGTCCGGGCACGGCATCCAAGACGGCGCGAAGTTGGTCTGTAGCTTCTTGGAGTGCTTCTTCTGATCGCTTGTGATCGCTAATATCTGTCGCCGTTCCGCACAGGCCTAACATCGCACCGTTTTCAGCTTGGTTGACGATGCTGTTGACGCGCAGGTGGACGGGAGTACCGTCTTTGCGGATGTGTACTGTTTCGTAAGCAGAATTAAAGGTTTCTGGCTGAATGCTGGTTCTAGCTAAAAGTTGCCCTAATATTTCTATTTGTCGATGTTTTTCTTCGGGATACAAAAAGTCAGTGAAGCGGCGGCCGATCATTTCTGGCGGTTCATAACCGTAGATGCGTTTGGCGGCGGAATTGACAAAAGTTAAGAGGCCTTGAATATCGATCGACCAAATCAACTCTTGGGACGTTTCTACAAGGTTGCGGTACTTTTTTTCGCTGTCAGCAAGTGCTGCATTCCAGACTGCCGTTTGCAGAGTAAGTCGGGCTTCTAATTGTTGATTTGTTGTTGCCAGAGTTGCGATCGACTTTTTGTACTCCGTAATCTCAGTAGAAACACCGACAGCGCCGATAACCTCGCCGTTTCCATCTCGCAGCGCTGTCGATCGAATTTCGTGCATAAAATGCCCCTCTCTGGCATTCCAAGTGCGATCGTTTCCTGCTAATACCTGGGCAATATTTTCTAAGATATCTGGCTGGCTGCTGTAAAGTTCAAAAATCGACAGCCCAACAGATTCACTTGGTTTGATTCCCAAATTTTCCAATCCTTTGCCTGCTGCAAGGGTTAACCTACCGTCTTTGTCGGTTGCCCACAGGAACATCGGCGCACAACTGACGGCGGCGTGCAGGGTTTTGTTGGTAAGTTTTAGCCGATCGATTTCTGCATGAAGCCGATCGCGGGTGTTGTTTAATTGTAGCGTTAGTCGATCGACTTTTTCCTGCCAACTGGCAGCACTGTCGCACATTTCTGCGGCATTGCAGGAAGGATAGATGGATTGGTTGCAGTGTGACATGGTTACTATGGGATGCACAGTATATTTAATCCCAGCCTATTTTTTAATCATAACTTTTTAAGTGAAGTATTACAGTTCGCTGTGATACTCATCCGATGAAGATGCAATAATTTAAAGATAGTTTAAAGGATTCATAAATTGTGGCTTCCCCAGTTGTGTGGCGACTATTCAGAAATTAACAATAAGCTGAATAAGGCCGATAAATCCGTATTTTTACGCCAAGTATGTGTAGTGATTAAAAAAAAAATTACAATTCTCGGCTTGCACAAGACATAAAATTATAAAGTTATTATATTAGTTTGAGTAGATTCACGTACTCATCAATGGGAGATCTAGAATGGGGAGTCGGGAATTGAGAATTGAGAATTTTTAACTCTTTAACTCACAACTAAAAACTTTCCCTCTTCCTTCTACGTTCTTACCTTAAGTGTTCCGATCTTTAAATTCCAAATTTTGATAGTATTATCTTTTGAACAAGTGGCGATATTTTGACCCCGCCCAAAAACTGATACAAGCCCCCGAATTAAGTCGTAATCCCAAAATTTTAGACCCAAGTTAAAGCTCCCAGATTCATCTGTGGAGTCAATTCTAAAATCTAAAACTTGTACGAAGTCGAAGCATCTAAAATCTAAAATAGACTGAATGTGGGGACTGATGGCAACTGTCGGAATTTCGGCTTTGTATTCGATGGATGTGTGCCGCTTCGCACGGTGGGAAATTTGAGGTTCTGCACTTACAGAACTTACGGACTCTTGAGCAAGAAACCCGTGTCTGGTTAGCTGGCTCGCGATCGAGCCCAATATTGATTGTAGAAACCGAGTTTGTTTGCTGAGGTGTTGCATTTATTGACGGCTGGCATTTGTACTATTATAATCAAATCAGCGTTTCACACAAAAATCCGAAAGTGATATGTCACACTTCACAACGATCAAAGTTCAGATAAACAACGGCGAATTGCTGCATCAAGTGTTGGAAGAGTTGGGTTATCAAGTAGAGTGCAATGTGCAGGTGCGGGGTTATCATGGCGACAAAACTAATGCCGAGTACGTAATTCGGCAATCCAATGGTTACGATTTGGGTTTTCGCCGCAGCGGAGAGGATTATGAATTGGTGGCAGATTTTTGGGGAGCTCGAATTAACCAGCAGGAATTTGTTAATTCAATTAGCCAAAAATACGCGCGCAAAAGTTTGATGGCGGCGGTACAATCTGAGGGTTTTCATGTTGAGGAAGAGGAGACTTTGGCGGATGGGACGGTGAGGATTGTTGTGGGTAGATGGGTTTAGGACTCGCGCTTGATTAACTCGCAAGCTATTTGGCATTTAAATTGAAGATGGATCGCGGGCTTTCTGGCCCGCGCCACAAAAGTTTAATTATTTATTTGCTACGAAACAAGTATTCCGATGCAAACGAAAACGATATTATGGGAAGGTTTGGAGGATTGAGTAATGGCATTTAGTAGGGTATAAACAACTATTACCGCAGGAGTTCATGCTAAGAACTGTTGAAAATGTTTATCAGAACGGACAAATTGAACTAACGGATGTCCCGTCTGATGTGAGCGATCGCGCGCAGGTGCTCGTTACCTTTCTCGATCCTGGTAAAATCGTTCGTGTAAACTTGCGCGAGTCGATCGAACAACTGGAAACAATTGCAGGTATCCAGCAAGGTTTTGAAGAACTCAACGCGGGAGTTACTCGCCCTCTGAGTCAGTTTGCACGAGAAATGCAGCAAAAATATGAATTTTAAGGTTGAGATTGTGCCACTGGCTGAATCAGAGGGCGATCGCGCTGATCGGTGCTTGCGATCACGAAAATTGATGAATGGGATAGAATTAGAGCAAACGGGTAAAGAACGAACATGAGTATTACTCTGACGAGCAGCAAGCGAGCAATTCATCCAAACTAAGCTAGAAACTGGCAAATATCGATCGGCGCAAGAAGTGCTGGAAGTTGCCTTACGATTGTTGGATGAGATCAGGGCGATCGGGAATGGATCGAATCTGTACGAGTTAAAATAGATGCTGCTGTCGCCGTCTCCGAACATACTCCACCGATTGATGGCGAAACCTTTATTGTAGGGATTTTGGATCGCTTTCGGCAAGCACGCGAGAGTCAACAATGAAACGCTATCTGATCAACGTTCTCGCCACCCAGGATCTCAATGAAATTGCTGATTATTTCACTACCAATAATATCCATTGGTGTAGCTGTTATGATATAGTACCTAATAATTACGAGCTAAAATAGGAATAAACAAGCTATTTACCTATGAGTATTACAGAGATACAGACAGCGGTGAAGCAACTTTCAAAAGATGAACTCGCAGAGTTTCTCGAATGGCTTGACAACTTCCAAGAGTCCCTGTGGGATAAACAAATCGAAGAGGATCTAAAAGCAGGCAAATTAGACTCTTTGATTCAACAAGCAGAAAAAGCATTTAATGAAGGAAAATGTCAGGAAATTTGACGCATTTCACAACGCCTGAATTTTGGGAACTTTACCGTCAACTGCCGATAAAAATTCGGCGTTGCTTAATCAGGGTATGAAATAAATAATTTTAAAATCCAGAAGCTTTGTAGACGCTGGTTTTTATGAATTGCATATTTAGCCTTTCATACCGTAAATCAGCAACGCCAAAAATTCAAGAACTGGCGGACAAAAACTATGAATTACTCAAGGTGGATTCAAAGCATCCATCACTGCACTTCAAGCGGATTGGTAGTTTATGGTCGGTGAGAGTAGGCAGAAACTACAGAGCGTTAGGTTTTGACAAGCCCGAAGGGGTTTTGTGGTTTTGGATAGGTTTTCATGGTAATTATGATGCGATACTCGATCGCAAATAGCGCAGACTGAATATTATCAATACTTCGGACAGAAATTGTCTTAATAAATTTAGGTGTGTAGCGAGATATCTAGTCCTAAATCCGGTTTCTGGGAAGTATGCAAAGCGTCAGAAACCGGGTTTCTTACGAAATTTAGGTTGGGTGGCGAGATATCTCGTAAGAAACCCGGTTTCTGGGAATTATGCACAACGCTTGAAATATCTCCTTTCTTTAGCTTCACTAAATTGGCTCTCCATCTTCAATGGTGTAAATATCAGGCTCATCTTGCAGGAATTGAAAGGCTCCTCCGCTTTGGGCTAACTGGGTTATTTCCACAATGGAAGGATAGGGGATGTTGCTAAACAATTTTGCTTTTATTAGCAATTGCTCCTCTTCTGAAAGTGTCTGAATGATTTGTACTAAGGATTCAATGAGTTGTGTGTTCATAGCTTAAAATATGTGGCGATATTTTATTTTACTGCGATCGGGCAACCTTCGACGATTATAACAAAAAAACTAAGTGCGATCGACTAAAATTCGCAAATAGCGCAGACTTACTCCTCAAAATCTACCTGCTTAACCACATCTAAAGGTAGTTCTAGCACCTCTGCAATTTGGTCGTCGCTCAAGCCAAACTGCCGTAATTTACCAATTTTTTCAATATTAGCTCGATTCTTGTTATGCAAGTCAGGATTTTCGGGCTGACTTTTCTCTGGGGTAGGAGTAGTTTGTTCAGGGCAATTGTTGATAGAACCTATACTTACACTGTTTTTATTATGAGTGTTTTTATTACCTAAAGTTATATTTACATTTATTTGTCGTTCTAAAACAGATTCAAGATTACTTTTCTTAACTTGTTCGCCAAAGACATCAGATAACGTTTGCAAAAGCTCGTGACTGACTTTTTTAACGTGCTTGTCGCTATAACCATGAGTTTCTGCAACATCAGCATACTTTTGATTCTTCAGTATTCCCGCGATAATTCTGCGCTGCAAGTCATTTAGACGTTTTCCTGTCTTGGTACAGACAGCTTCATCGACAAATTGCACTGTCTGAGGAATATCCATAGGTGGCTGAGTGAGATGGGTATGGTTACTATAACCAACTTTTACCAACTTTTACCAACTTTTTGCAGATTGGATCGCAATTTTAGGAAGATCCAACTTTTTCCAACTTTTTTTGCTGTTCAGTTTGTGGGCGATCGGTATAGCATGGATAAAGCAGACACAGGCATCTTACTAGAGTGTTTATTGACAGGTGTGTAGTTGCACCTCAGAGCTAAAAAGCATTTCGTCACATAGTCTAACACATCAATTTTGTGGGAATAATAAATGGCAATACTAGCAGGGCAAGCTCATCTAATTTGGTATAAATTGTACTTGACAAAAAGGCAATGATCGGGTGTGCACCATTTAATGAT
>NZ_JAUBVR010000074.1:0-31073 GCF_036705955.1 Microcoleus sp. A6-C6
GATGCTATATCTGCCCATTTTTGTGACTTATTTATGCCTTCTTTAATTCCCCAATCTTAGACCTGAATCCTTACGCGCTGTCTACTTTGTGTCGATCGACAATCTGGGACTCCCAAGCAGCTATTAAGCAAATACACTTACAATAGAGGGTGATATTTAAGCTCAACTAGCAATTTGAGTTCGATCGCTCAAATCACAGCCAGTCACCAGGGGAATTAAATTCTGAAATAGATCGAGGCTGTAGCAAACGTTATGAACTGAATTATTCTTATGGTTGGACTCCTAGCCGCGCTCTCTGCGTCTGCGGCGGGGGGTATGAGAATTGCCCTGCCCCTGCTGTTAATTGGTTTGTTGCGAATTGACAAACTTTGGTCGGAAATACCTTTATTGTCTGGGCTTCACCCCCAAGTGGTGATATCCATCTTGGTGAGTTGGTCGCTATTAGAGTTATTTGCTTCTAAAACTTTTGTGGGACAGCGGGTGCTGCAAGTTGTGCAAATTATTTTCAGTCCCATTGTAGGAGCAATTATGGGAGTTGCGATCGCTCAGGTAAGTGCGATCGAGGAAATTATTATTCACCCTTGGATGCTGTGGATTATTGGTATTGTCGGAGGTTTGTTGGCTTTAGTGCTGCAACTGGTACAAGCAGGATGGCTTTACCGACTACAAATTTTACCGATTTGGGTGATTTTTCTGCAAGATGTTCTGTGTATTTCCTTGGTTTTGTTTGCTTTTGATGCTCCGAGAGAGGGTGCATTAATTGCTATGCTGCTGCTGTGGCTGGCAATTCGCAGTTCTAAAGAGTGGTACCACTGGTACAGAAGTCAGGGAATACCGGGCGATGGGGGAAATCCCCGCCGCCGCAAGCGCGATCCAGATTAATTTAGTCTCTATACAAAAACCGCCCTCTTGCGGTTTTTAGACGCGCGGGGCGGGTTTTGTATGGAGATTGTTTGTCTGCTGTTGATGTCAAGAATCGCCTGTAACCTTTTGTATTTCTCGTTTGTTGCCTCTTGCCATATCCCCCTAAATTCCCCTTAAGAAGGGAGACTTTGAGAATGCTCCTGTCCCCACCGACCTAAGGGGGGCTAGGGGGGATCTAGACTTAGATACAAACCAGAGATATCAAGGATTTCAGACTCAAGTTAACACCACTGATTGCGGACTGAAACCGGCTCTAAAGATCGATCGCACAACCAATTATTATTTAAAGCAAGCCGATCGAGTGTAACGGGCCTTGACCCGAAATTAACTCGATTACTAATGCGATAAAACCAATCATTGCTACACGACCGTTCCAGACTTCCGCCCCCGTCGTCAAACCCCACTCCCACTGCTCTTGAGGGTACATTTTGACTGTCTTGGAAGGGCGTATCACATCAGAGAATTTAACGCTGGGAGATTCTATAGATTCGATGACTAAATCGGCCAAGGCCTCAATAAACACCGGATGAGTATTTAGGGCTGGGACTCGGTAGAAATTTTCAATCCCCGATTCTTCAGCCAATTCTCGATACTCCATGTCAATTTCTTGCAGAGTCTCGATGTGTTCGGAAACAAAACTAATCGGAACTACCAACAAATCTTGGACTCCACTTTCTGCCAATTCGGTAATGGCGTCTTCGGTGTAAGGCTTGAGCCATTCCACCGGGCCAACCCGACTTTGGTAAGCGAGAGTGTGTTCGTTAGGTCGATTCAAATGTTCCATAATCAGACGAGTGCAATCTTGAATCTCTCGCTGATAGGGGTCTCCAGCCTCTTCTACATAGCTGAGGGGGACGCCGTGGGCGCTGAAAAAGATGTGAACTCGATCGGGATTTGGATTGTGGTCTAGTTGTTGGGCGATCAATTCCGACATGGCCTGAATGTAGCCAGGCCGCTGATACCAAGAAGGAATAGCGGTATAGTCGATCTCCTTGAGGGCTGGATCTTTGCCCCACATTTCTTCTAGCTGCCGGAAACTAGAACCGCTGGTGCTGATCGAAAATTGAGGATACAGCGGTAAGATTGTCAAGTGTTCGATGCGATCGCGCTTAATTTTGGCGATCGCCTCTTCGGTAAAAGGATGCCAGTAGCGCATCCCCACGTATACTCTGGCATCCTGTCCCTTGGACTGCAAAAGTTCTTGCAGGGAAGCGGCTTGTTCTTCGGTAATTCTGCGCAAAGGAGACCCGCCCCCGATTTGGCGGTAATTTTCCTGGGATTTCCGAAACCGCAGGGTCGAAATCAACCACGCGAGGGGTTTTTGCATCCACGGAAACGGAATGCGAATGATTTCCGGGTCAGCAAACAAGTTGAACAGGAAAGGACGGACATCCTCGATTTGATCTGGCCCGCCCAAGTTTAATAGCAATACTCCCACACGACCCATAGCGGTTACAGTTCTCCCATTGTCTTAGTTCTGTTAATTATCTTTATCATATATTTTAATAATATCTTAAGTCGATAGCAAGGTATACATAATTTTGACTATGGCAACAATTTTTAGAGATTTAAGTTATCGGTATCAGTGGCTCTACGATGCGATCGCGCGTTTGGCTGCTTTAAGCGTAGGTGGCGAGGCTCGTTTTCGCCAGCTAGCCTTGGAAAATTTGAGCGTCAACGCGGAAACTAAAATTTTAGACCTTTGTTGCGGTAGCGGTCAAACTACGCAGTTTCTGGTGCAATATTCCCAGGATGTCACAGGACTTGACGCTTCGCCATTATCGCTACAACGGGCCAGGAAAAATGTGCCATCAGCCAATTATGTAGAAGCTTTTGCCGAGTCGATGCCTTTTGGCGACAATCATTTTGATTTGGTACACAGCAGCGTCGCCATGCACGAAATGCAGCCTGTACAGTTGAGGGAAATTTTTCAAGAAGCATACCGCGTACTCAAGCCCGGTGGTGTATTCACTTTGGTAGATTTTCATCGGCCCACAAATCTGCTATTTTGGCCAGGGTTAGCTGTGTTTTTGTGGTTGTTTGAGACTGAAACTGCTTGGGAGTTGACTGTTGACTGTTGATATTAGTGCGTGGGCAAGAAACCGGGTTTCTACGATTTTTGAGTAGAGTAACGAGAAATATGGCAAGAAACCCGGTTTCTGAGGCCGTGAGTGCATCCATTTACTTCTGAATTATTACTTCAGGGTTTACCTATGAGAGTAAAAAACTAAACCGCTGCATACTGCGCCCCTACTTCTCAACTAATGAAAACTGTCAACTGTCAACTGTCAACTGTCAACTGTCAACTGACTAAATAAACTTTTTCGCTTCAGCCAAAGCTGCCTCAAACTTAAGCAATACATCCTTTTCTGTATGAATAACTTTCTCCTGTTCCAGCAGCGGGCGGCCAAAGCGAAAAATGCCGTCTTGTTCTACGTGGTCTACATAAGGCAGTGTTTCAGGATGTGGCAAAAATTTTCGGCCTATCGTGTACGGCGTGTGGTAAGAAAAACTAAAATCGGGAAATTTGTCGCTCTTGATTTCGAGGTAGTAAAGCGAGTAATAATCTTTGGTTTCGGAGTACACGCATTCGCGGCATCTATTTACCTGTTTGCGGTTTTGATTGAAAAACTCCCACTTGTCCCAATAGTAGTCATCTTTCATCATATCCTGGTGGTCTTCGCACAGTTCCAGATATAATTTGTCAGCACCGGGGGGACGGTAAAAGTAAAGCATGGCGTAGGGCATTTCAATCAGTAACTTGACTGCTTGATTTTTGCGCTCGTACCATTCTTGCTGGTGAGTTTCGTCGTAGATTTCGTTAGATTTAATTGCTTTAAAGCTGTTTAGCTGATGTTCTTTTGCCCAACGCGACGCCCACACTGTCCAATAAGCTAACTGGAAAGTTGCTGAAATTTCCGCCGAACCTTGTTCTTTCCAGTCGGCAATAATTTTTTCCCACGCTGCACTAAAAGCTAATCGCGATTGTTCGTTTTGGGCGGAATTTTCTGTATTGATTGGATCGGCTTTTGGGAGATTATTTTGAATCAGCCCTTTGGGTTCTTTGCGCCAGTTACCTATGTCGGTTGGTGTGAGATTTAAGATGATTCTTCTGTCGTGAACGGGATATTCTAAATGAATTCCAGATTTGCGGAAAGATCGGTATTCTAAGATCGGGAGTTTGCCTTGTTCGATCCACTGCTGGCGTTCTGCTGCCGAACACTTGAGCATTGCTTCTAATTCTACCGGATCGACGGCTAATTCACTTTTGAATGTCTCCCAAAATCTTTCTTGTTCGGCTGCATTTGCTTCCAGCACTGATACAATTGTGCTGACGATGCGATCTGTTTGGTCTTGGCAATTGTCGGGAAGTCCTAAAAAGTCGAGGAGTTGGGCTTTGAGTATTCGTCTGGCAGAGATTAGCTCGGCTAACATGAGAAGCTCCAGTAGAGTCATGACTTGCGCCCTTGAATTGGCAAGATTTACGCAAGTCTTATCTATCTTAATGGATTCTCTTGAGTTGTCGGCAAGGGAAATGCCGATCGCCCGCCAGATACCCCATTTCTAAGCAAAAATACTCAAATCCAGGTTGCAAGGTCGATTCACGCGCGGGATAGCTAGGCTTCACGACGGGGTGGCGAAACCGGCTAAAATCGATAATTGCGATCGCGCACCCACAAACTCACAGGCACAGCATGGCCTGTTTTGTCAACCTTCACTTCTACGACAAAAGACTGCCGCTGGTTCCTTTGAGCTTCGCTAATCTCCTGATTGACTTTTTCCCTTTCGCTCTCTGGCATATAATAAGTTTCTAAGCCGTATTCCATCCGCCAACTGTTATATTTGCCCTTAATCGCGATTTGATTGGCGGGCAAATTGGCGGGATTTTCCAGACTGACGCGGACGGGTTTCCAAGCTTGGGGGCGACCGGGATTAGTCGCCGCTTTTGGCGATTCTAAGATTACATAAAAACTGATTTGTGGCTTGACATTGTGCGTTTTTTCTGCACAAACAACTCCGGGCGGACAATGTACTTTTTCCGCAGGTAAATCTTTCCAGCCGGGGAGTTTTTCGAGATTTGTGGGATCGGAAATATCATAGCTCAAAACTTGGTAATATCCGCGCAGCAAATCGTAAGGGTCTACCGGTACAGTTTGTAGGACAACAGTTTTGCCAGTAACAAAAGTGTAAACTGCGGTCGCCGGTACTGCGGCAATTAGTCCGATTTGCAGCAGCAAAGGAACCCACATTCGCCACGCAGGAAGGCGTTTTGCTTCCGGGGGAAGCTGAAACACATTTGTTGTATCTGGATTTTCAACTAATAAGTCAATGTTGTTTATGTTCATATTACTAATTGGGCATAGGGCATAGGGCATGGGGCATGGGTCATTTATTCCTTCAATCCGTTACATCCGTTAAATAATGCGTTGCCGAACTTCTCTTTCTATTCATCTTTGATTGTGGCAAAGTGTCGCTCGAACCACAAACCAGCGGCAATTACGCCAATTCCGCACAAAATAAACACAAAAGATTTGAGCAACAATTCTGTGTTATATTCAAACATTCGGCTGATAATTTGCAGGGTGATTAATACCATGCCTCCCCAAAAAGTCTGGCGGTTTCCTAAAGCTAAACCTTCTCGAATTAAGCCAACTGCGAGCAGAAATGATAAGACATTAAACAGAAAAGTTGCTAATTGAGGAATCGGAGTAAAACTGAGGTGAAAAAACGGTATGAAGGCGCTAGCGATGATTAAAATGCCGATCGCACCTGCCGTAAAATCCCCTCCTTTTTGTTTCGGACGGCGGAACTCAGAACGTCCCAAATGCAGCCACTCAAACACCGCTAAAGCACCCAAAACAGACGCATTTGCCAACAAAACCCAATCAGGCCCGGTTTGCCTAGGAGTCGGCGAATCTTGCCAAAACCAGTGGAAAGACAGAAAGTAAAACAGACCGGCGAAATACAGCAGTGCTAAACTGCGGGCGGTAGGTTGAAACAGTCTGCTGTGTACTTTCGGCCACATCGCATCGTCGTATCCCCACAGCAAAGCGGGCGGTAGGGCGCAAAAAATCGCTGCACCCCAGCCGCCATCTGCTCCTTGGACAATAGAAACTTGTAAACAGAAAATTATCGCGATCGCACCTATAGCAAAAATAACACGCGATCGACACCAATAGGCCAGTGGCACAAACATTATACTGGCTGCGATCGGCATTTGGCGCACCAAAACTTCCAACCAAGAAAACTCGATTTGAGAAGACCAATCTAACACAGCCAGCCAATAGCCAAAACCGATTAAAAGTGCGGACAAAACACCCAAGGAAGTCAACCGCAAACTGTAAGCCATTCCCAACACTCCGATTCCCCAGACTAGGTAAAGTCCGTAAGCAGAACCGCCGATGTGGAACATTTGCGCCATCAGCGCCATATTTGCTCCTAAAATCAGAGCACCTAACAGTAACAATCCTTCGCCGACAAGTTTATTTCGTCCTTTGGTTGGGGGTAAAACACTTTGATTTGAGCTTTGGCTTCGGGATGGGGGAATTCGCCACAGATAGAAACCCGCTGCATTGACTGCTACGAAAAGACTTAGCAGCAGTGCAACTCTCGCTTCCCGCGACCAAACTTGCCAGTTTGCGGCTACAAAGGTGATGACTCCTATACCGAGGAGAATGCCGCCGAGACTGATCAGAATGCTAAGAAATCGGTTGCGGGAAGCGGTTTCGAGTGTGTTGAATTGGTAGCGTTCGGAAAGTTGTTGGTAGAATGAAGTCTCGATGAGTCCTTCTGCTTGCCAGAGTTTCGCTTGATCTCGCAACTCGCGTCGAAATTTATCTGAAATCATTTTTAATATTCCAGAGGATTTGAACTGTGATAGTTTTTAATATGTCACTTGTGGGTCGATTGTCGATGGAGGCTGGGACACCTGCTGAAGTTGCACAGCAGATTTGATTGATATCTTTCGGCAGTTGAAACCGTTTCTATATAAACAAACTCCCAGCAGAAAGGAACGAATAAATTAAGGAATGTAACTTTATGGTACAAGCTCAATCTAAAAAATTAACTTTTGATGAGTACCTTAATTACTCAAATGAGACGGATCAACGCTATGAGTTAATTGATGGCGAGTTAATCGCTTTGCCGCCAGAATCTGAACCTAATAATTTCATTGCTAACTATCTATTTTTCTATCTGGCTAGCAGCGGGCTAGTGCCACTTAGACTGATTAAAACGCATAATTGCGAGGTTCAAGTTGCCGTTTTGCGTTGGCGAAGCCCTCGAAGAGGATCGGGAGATGCGGCCAACCGCTACCCCGATTTGATAATTCTGGAACCTGAACACATTCCGCTGACAGCAACTAGGCTAACTATCACTTTCGATATGTTGCCTCCTCGGTTTGTTGTGGAGGTAGTCAGTCGGGGTAGACTGGGCAGGGATCGGGATTACCAGCGCAAACGAGCTCAGTACGCAGCGCGGGGCATTGCAGAGTATTGGGTTATCGATCCAATAGAAGAAGTGGTGACGGTTTTGCGGCTTCAGGATGGGCAATATGTTGAGGTTGGGGTATTTCGGGATGGGGAGGCGATCGTATCTCCGATGTTTCCACAGCTAAATTTGACGGTTCAACAGATTTTGAGTGGAGAGGTTTAAGGGCGGATCGATAGCTAATTGGTTAGCATTCATCTAACCACCTACCGATTAGTGAAAATCTCCACCCTCAACCTGATTGAGGCCATGTTTCAATCCCTGATAGGGATTTAGGTTGATTGCAACCTGTAAGTTTCGCTAACAGTCACACCATTTTTAGATAGTGACGTGAGAATATCACCAACCTTACTTTGCTAAATAAATCTAGGCGGGGAAACTCACATTTCCCCGCCTAAAACCTGTAACCCTTACAGGTGCAAGGATTAAAAAAGATTAACAAAAAGTGAGTTTCTTTTAAAAAGTTCTTTTAAAGTAGAAAAATCTTGTAATATCGTATAAAGTTCATCGAGCTTTTGACCACATTCAATATCTTTTTTTGATTTGGAGTTCTTTTCACCAATGATAATCTTACACTGATCCAAAATAATTTTTTCAAAAACAACCCAAACCTTCTTAGTCATCATAAATCTTCCCGATTGTTTAGAGATGAACTGCACCTCTGAACTTAACAGTTCATCAATTTCTTGATTATACGCACTTATATCTATAGAAAAAACTTCAACTTCTTTAAAAAACAATTCTCGCAAATCTTGGTGGGTATTTTCTATATCATATTTTTCTAACAGGATTTTCACCTTTTCAAACACTTCTTTTGGTTCCAATTTTTGAGCTTCATCTTCATCTAAAAAATTTTGTTTGTAGAAGTTTAATTCTTGTGACATGATTATTTTCCTTGTTGTATTACCTGTTCAATATATTCAACTAGAGATGTCATATCTCCTACTTTTTTGAGGCTAGTTATAAGCTTCTGAACATGATCACAGTCAAAATATCTAATATCTACGCTAGGATACTCTTTCTGTAAGTCTTGTATGTGTTTAACCCCAGCATCATCGAGGTAATTAACAGGAAACACATATCGATAGCCACTCGGTAAATTTCCTTTATTCCAACGTGCTTTAAGTTTATTAATTGATAACCTTAGATATGAACTGTCTAAATATACTCCCATCCTTGCCGAAGGAGAAGTTTTGCACTCGTATATGTAATTACCACTCTCAAAAACCTTTGAATCCATTTTTGTTTATTTTCGCCTTTATAAAGTTGACTGAATTTCAAGTTTTGTATGATTAATTCTCGCAATACTTAAGTTCAAGATGCTTTTCTACGAAAGTGTGCTTTTACCTGATAAGAATTTCCCCCTTTATTACTACGAACATAACCACTGATAGGTATAATTTTGCCTTCCATTAAGCCTCTAAGGAGTGTGTCGGCTCTTTTACTTAAAGCAACAAAGTCGGCGGCAGGTTCATTATCTCTTAAGTCATCTATATAATCCTTACCAGGTATCATACCAAACTCGTTCATCAAATCCTTTAGTATGGACTTAAAAGTTTGGTCAATAACTTTTCCTTTTTGAAAGTGATGTAATTGACTGAAATCAGGTAAATATTCTAGTGCCTGACTTAGTGCATTTTTTACTGAACTAACCGAAAAAGATAGCATAGGTATTATTAGGTGAAAATACTGAGTCTCGTTTTAGCTTGTTTCATTTTCATGATTACCTAAAAAAAGTGTATTGTCTAGTAATTGACATCAACGCTTTACATAAAACAGACCAAACAACCATAAACCTTTACTATAAAAGGTTTTCAGTATTTCACCGCTGTGACCGCTCTCTGTGTACCACCCCTCCCACACCCTCCCAGTTTTAAAAAAAGTCTCAGGTTCTCAGTCGAGTGTGTGACGCAAAAAAGTTAGACCACCACCGCTAGACCGTGCCACCTTGCCAGCCTGTCACCGCTCCCATCGCTTCAGCCGTGCCTGTGGTGCGATTCTCACCCCTTCACCATGCCAGCCATCCAATCACCCCAAAACCCCACACACCGCCCTAAATGCTGCATTTTGAACCCGTGCCAGTGCCAGCCGTCCGATCGCCTCTCACCTGGTCACAGTCGATCGCCTCGGAGTCATCCGATCGCCCTGTTGAATCTGGCAATTTGAAGGGGTAACGACAGACTAAAAAAATTACCCCCTCAAAAAAACACCTACCCATAGGAGCAAATTTTATCCATCAACCCGATTCAAATTCCAGTCGTAAGGCAAAAAAACGATCGCCCATCCATCACCCACAGCCGCCTCCGGCCCCAAATAACCGCCCACATACTCAGCCACCGAACCCGCCGCCTTTACAAAATCCTCCCCGTACCACTTAAAAATCTTGCTCAAATAAAGCGTCTTTTTCTGGGCATCATATCGCACCTTATCAGGATTGTGAATAAAACGGCTGGCATCCGCTTCTAGTTGAGTCCGCACTGACTCCGGGAAATAAGCCCCCCGGCGCAGCAGCGGGCACCCGACAGAAGCGCAAACTAATGCAAAATGGATGCGCGGTTCCGCAAATTCCGGCCGCAAAATTGCGTGTTCGATTTGATTGAGACTGTACTTTTTGCCGCCAATAATCGAATTTGAACGAGTGAAAAAATCCAAAAAACTCAGCCAGTTGGGAATTCCCAAAACTTTGGGACGGATCGACGCGATCGGATATACTTCCAGAACTTGAGAAATTGCGATCGCATTGTACGCATTCAGCCACAACGCCAGCCGCGCATCCGCATCAGTACCATCCGCCAAATCCACATCAGCCAAACTTTCCAGCCACGCCCTCAAAACATCCGCCCCCTCAGCTTTCCAGCCCCGATAATTGACGCGGCCCAAATCGTCAACGTAGCGTTGCAGCAACTCGTCCCAAATCGTAAAGTCGATCGTACCGATCATTTATTACTATCCATAATATAAGACGGCCATTGCTTTAGCTTCTGCTTCTATTGAATACTACCGTCAACCCAAATAACACCTACAACGGTAGCATTTTTTAGATTAGCCCCGTCAAACGGGCTATGGATTAAATTAACTTGAGTCAAATTAGCGCCTTGTAAATTAGCTTGCCACAAAGCAGCCCCGCTCAAATTTGCCCCGGATAAATTAGCTTCCCTAAAATTTACTTCTCTCAAATCTGCCCCTGGCAAATCCGCATTTGCTAAACTCGCCTGCCGCAGGGAATGCCGATCAAATCGCAGCCCGGAAACTGGTTAGTTTACCCCAACTAATTGACTTGCTGCGGCTTAGGTGCAATCACCGATGTAGCCAACCCGAAAATCATTCCCCATGAAACTGCTCCCAAAGTTACAGATTTCCTGCTCTTTACCTTCTACAATCTTAAAAGATTCTTAATTTCAACTTCAACGGGGATCGGTTTCTTCCGGCACAACACCAATCCCACTTTGAGCTGCAATTTTTTTAATTCCCCTTACCTTCCTAACAAACTATGACGGATCGAACCGACTTTTTCGATAAACTGTTAGCGGCTGTTGAAAGCAATCAAAGTTTGCTGTATTTAGCCCTAGATCCCGACCCGGAAACCTTGCCCGCGCTGGTTTCGATGACTGGGGAGGAAACTCAAAGTTTTGTGACTGATTTGTTGAAAAGGCTCAAAAGTGCGATCGACCAAACAGCCGATTTAATCTGTGCCTGCAAAATCACCCTCGGTTTTTATCAATCTCTCGGCATTCCCGGCCTGGAATTGCTGGAACAAATTTTAACAATTATTCCCCCTCACCTGCCAGTAATTTTAGATGCCAAACACTGCGATTTAAACACCAGTACAGTATTTGCCAAAACCGTATTTGAAGATTGGCAAGTTGACGCTGTGACTTTAAGTCCCTATGCCGGATTCGACCAAGTAGCGCCATTTTTATTATATCCCGGCAAAACAGTTTTTGTCCTGTGCGCCACTGCCAATCCCTCCGCCGCCATTTTCCAAGAATACCCAACACCAGAAAACCCTTTCTACTTGCAATTAGTCCGCATTTCTCAAACTTGGGGAACTCCTGAAAAAGTTGGTTTAGAAGTAGGAGTAATGCCGGATATGTTGGCCCGCATCCGCAAAACTGCTCCAGAACGGTTAATTTTAGTCGAAGGAGACATCGCCGAAGAAAATGACTTGACAGAAGAAAACGAGATCGCGCAACTGCTGGCGGCCGGTTTAAGCAAGAATGGTGAAGGTTTATTGCTGCCAGTCCCCCCAAGGTTATTGGCTGGGAAAGATGCGCGCCAAAAAATTGAGAAATTACGGGATAATATCAATAAAGAGAGGCTGCGGGCGATCGAAGGTAGTCCCACTTGCGAATTGTGGCTACCGGATGTTTGCTTTTTGCAACCAGAACCCAACCGCGATTTAATCTTGCAACTTTATGACATCGGCTGCGTAGTTTTTGGCGACCACGTACAAGCATCTGGGGCTACATTTCCATATTACATTGACTTACGCAAAATCATCTCAATTCCGCAAATTTTCCATCAGATTGTCAGCGCTTATGCAGACATTCTCAAGGATTTAAAATTCGATCGCATTGCGGGAATTCCCTACGGTTCTTTACCCACAGCAACCGGTTTAGCATTGCGGATGGAACGCCCGATGATTTTCCCGCGCAAGGAAGTGAAAACTTACGGCGCGGGTAAGTTAATTGAGGGGCATTTTCAGGCTGGAGAAACTATTGTCGTAGTCGATGATATTTTGATTAGCGGTAAGAGTGTGATGGAAGGTGCAGGAAAGTTAAAATCTGCTGGGTTGAATGTGGAAGATATTGTGGTTTTGATTGACCATGAACAGGGTGTCAAAGATAAATTGCAAGCTAACGGTTATCGGGCACATTCTGTGCTGGCGCTTTCGGAAATAGCTCAAACTTTGTATCAAGCAAATCGCATTGATAGCGAGCAATTTAATATGTTGACAGCGGAAGGTTGAAGCCCAATTCCTGTAGGGGCGGGTTCACCGATATCTATGAAACCCACAAATAATCTCATAAACCCGCCCTCCTCCTTCGCTGATTTACATCAACATTTTATCCAATTAATTAATGGTACATTTTTATTTTTGGTGGGTGGGGGCGGGTTTACGAGATCATTTATCTTAGTCATAGATTGTTGGTGAACCCGCCCCTACAAAATCGGTACATTTGAATTGATTTTTGAGTGGTAGGGTTCACCGATATCTATGAAACCCACAAACAATCTCATAAACCCGCCCTTCTTCGCTGATTTACATCAACATTTTATCCAATTAATTAATGGTACATTTTTATTTTTGGTGGGTGGGGGCGGGTTCAATACTTCTCGGTTAAGGTCTAAGCGGTACTGAGAATAGAAAAATGAAGCTCCTGGCGCTGAGTACCAGTACCTCTATGAAAAGGTTTTTTGGACAAAAACTTGGAGCGAGGTTTTTTAACAACGCGGGGGTTATTTCGACCCTGACGTTTGGGGATTTTTTCATCCAAAATCTCGCGAATCAGCCCTTGAAAAAAAAAGGGGATAGTTGAGATTGTTCAATATTTTGAAAATTATGAATTGCCCGCCTCATCACATTCAGAGTACCAGTAAAGCCAATCCGTAATGGTGAAATTCCCGCTGTTTCTGCCGCTTGAAACATTAAACAACGGATGCACCAATGTCCGAGTAGCCAGCCATAAATTTCTTGAACAACTTCACGAGGCTTGAGAGAACGAATGGGAGTTTTGCGACCTAGAAGATGAGTTTTAAGTTCATCAATTGTACTTTCGATTTCCCATCGCTGATGATATTCTGCTGCTAATAATAAAGCTGGAAAAACCGTTACATCCATCAAACTGGTAATTAGGCGATAAGTTTTTGGCTCCGAATCCGAGTCAATTGTGTACTCAATGATTCTGACTTGAATCTTTACTGCACCTTGTTTGCGAGATTTACCATCGGGATTTATCCAACTTAAATAAGAGCCATCTTCTAACACTTGTTCGACCTCAAATTTGACGTTCGCAGGTAATCGACCTAAGTAGTGACAAGATTGTTTAAGTGTCGCATTGACCATTTTATAAGAGTGCAACCCTCTATCCCACATCAGCAGCATTCCTTCCGTAACTGACCGGAGGAGTTTTTGGACGCGCACCCGCTCCCCAATCCGATATGGACACATCAACGCATCAACAATTAGATGAGTTCCTGTTTCTACCAGCAGCACTAATCTTACTTTTGGAAAAGCAGCTTTAGTCCCAGGGCGTGTTCCTGGATACCCAAAAACTCTGGCATTAGCTGGACTATCTGGGACATCTATCACTGTTCCATCTACTGCCATGACTCGTAATCCACCCAAAAAAGCCCCATCTGTTTGTGGTGAAGCCATTGGATGAACTACTCGCTCAAATAACTGAGTCATTACTCTACATCCAACTCGCTGCCTAGCTTCACTTATTGAGGAACTACTTGGTACTTGCCAATACTCTCCTAACTGAATCCACTTCATGCTTAAACCATTAACGAGATTTTTGAGAACTGTTCTCATTGATACCGATGACCACAGACTCATGGCAATCACCAAACTGATCACCAACTCAGATGGTAGTTTTCTTTGGCGCTGTTGCTGGCTATGAGTCTGGCCAATTGCTTGTTTAATCGTTTCGGATGGTATCGCGGTTTCTAGTGCTTTAAATACAGACGCTGCTTCTATGACTGGAGTGATTAAGGTGAATTCTTTTAGTGCCATCAATTTTACCCTCGCTGATCCACGAATCAACACCAGTTTACTTGACTTTTGGCTTAACCGAGAAGTATTGGGGGCGGGTTTACGAGATCATTTATCTTAGTCATAGATTGTTGGTGAACCCGCCCCTACAAAATCGATAGATTTGAATTGATTTTCGAGTACATTTTTATTTTTGGTGGGTGGGGGCGGGTTTACGAGATCATTTATCTTAGTCATAGATGGTTGGTGAACCCGCCCCTACAAAATCGGTACATTTAAATTGATTTTTGGTGGGTGGGGGCGGGTTTGCGAGATTATTTGTCTTAGGTATAGATTGTTGGTGAACCCGCCCCTACGAGCCAATTCAATCAACTTTGCAAAACTTCAATTAAAGCATCGCCCATCGCTCGACAACCGACCAGTTTCATGCCTTCCGACATGATATCGCCAGTGCGATAACCTCGATCCAAAACTTCTACAACAGCTTGCTCAATTTTATCAGCAGCTTCCGGCTGATTTAAGCCATAACGCAACATCATTGCTGCGCTTAAAACTTGGGCGATGGGATTAGCTTTATCTTGTCCGGCGATGTCGGGTGCGGAACCGTGCACGGGTTCAAAAACACCAGGCCCGCTTGCACCTAAACTAGCAGAAGGCAGCATTCCAATACTACCAGTTAGCATCGCCGCCGCATCCGAAAGAATGTCGCCGAATAGATTGCCGGTGACAATTGTATCGAACTGTTTCGGCCAGCGAATTAACTGCATGGCTGCGTTGTCAACATAAAGGTGAGAAAGTTCCACATCAGGGTATTCTGAAGAAAGCGCAATAATGCGATCGCGCCACAGTTGCGAAACGTCCAAAACATTCGCCTTATCAACGGAACACAGCCTTTTCCCGCGCTTCCTAGCAGTCTCAAAAGCCACGCGCCCAATTCTGTCAATTTCAGAGTCGGTGTAAGCCATCGTGTTGACACCGCGTTTTTCGCCCGTTTCCGTCTCAAAAATGCCTTTAGGTTTGCCGAAATAAATGCCGCCGGTGAGTTCGCGGATCACCATAATATCCACGCCTTCGACAACTTCCCGTTTCAAACTAGAAGCATCAACCAATTGCGGTAAAATAGTCGCAGGACGCAAATTTGCAAACAATCCCAATCCGGCGCGCAGTCCTAATAATCCCGTTTCCGGGCGTTGTTCGCGGGGCAAATTGTCCCACTTGTAACCGCCAATGGCTGCTAATAATATGGCATCGCTGTTGCGGCACTTTTCTAAAGTTTCTTCCGGTAGCGGATTGCCTGTGGCATCAATCGCAGCGCCGCCCATTAAAGCTGTTTGAAATTCAAAGCCGATGTCCAATTGTGTGCCGACAAGTTTCAGGACATCTACCGCTACAGCGATAATTTCAGGGCCGATGCCGTCTCCTGGTAAAAGAGTGATGCGGTAGTTTTGAGTCATATCGATTTAGGAGTTTTGATTTGAGATTTGAGATTGAGAGTTAATGAGAATTCTTTGGCAATGCAAGACATTCTCACAAGGCTATAATCATATCAGGATAAGCAACCTCAGAATTGATTATGACATTCCCGACTTACCCGCCTGCTCAAACTGAACCGCCTCTAGACCCGCGGCAGAGTTTGCCAACAATGTATGATTTACCTAGCGAAGACCCAAAGGAGCCCGGTTTGCCTGATACATTTCATTTAGATCAGCCGCAACTCTTGGAATTTACGTTTTTGCCGCCTGGATGGGATGCGGAGCAAGTATTTACAGCCAGTGACCTAAATTTATATTACGATGCAACAGAGCCGCGCTGGCATAAACGCCCGGATTGGTTTGCTGCGGTGGGTGTGCCCAGGCTTTATCAAGGGCGCGATATGCGGTTGAGTTATGTAGTTTGGCAAGAACGGGTAAATCCGTTTGTGGTGGTGGAATTGCTATCGCCGGGAACTGAGGATGAAGATTTGGGGCGGACTGTTCAGCAAGCTGGGGAACCGCCGACTAAGTGGCAAGTTTATGAACAAATTTTGCGGATTCCTTACTATTTTGTGTTCAGTCGCTATACGGATGAATTGCGAGCTTTTCATCTTGTAGGTGGCCACTATGAACCGGCAGAATTAATGGATGGACGCTTATTTATTCCTGAGTTGCAGTTGAGTTTAGGTTGGTGGCAAGGTACTTATAAGAGTATGAATCGTTTGTGGTTGCGGTGGTTTACGGCGGAAGGAAGGTTGATTTTGAGTCCGGGTGAAAGGGCGACGGTGGCGGAACGGCAACTGATAGAATATCAACAGCAACTAATAGAATCTCAACAGCAAGTTCTAGCATCTCAACAGCGAGAGGAAAGACTGGCGGCGCGGTTGCGGGAATTAGGTATCGATCCTGAACAGTTGGTTTAATAAGCTCGATCGCACTTTGACCTCCAAAACCCGGTTTATTCCCATATTTCTCGTTAATAAACCCAAAACTCGTAGAAACCGGGTTTTTCGCCCCCATAGGTAATTCTTGCTTAATTTATTTTTTTGGGGCGGGCTAGAAGCCCACCCCACAAGAGTTTCAAGAAACAGGATTGTGAAAATTAAATGTAGTACAACTTAATAGATCGCACTCAGCCCCTTTTCAACTCATCGAATCTGCGTCACAAGATTGAAATAAGATAACAAAAGTTCGATCGCACGCACATACAAAAAAATCGGGAAGGAGTCGAGGAGTGACAGAGGGCGAAGGCACACCAACATCAGCACAGATTGACAATCGGGACTACTCATGGCCCTTTTGGCCGATCGTCCCAATCTATCCATACAGCAGGCGGCGCACCATCCGCAAGGAAATAGTCAAGGACACAATCTGGACTTTTGACCAACTACAAGGCATTTTCTACGTAATTGTGCCAATTCGGATGACAGTAATTAAACTAGAATCCCAAGGCCTTCTCGTCTACGCCCCCGTGGCACCGACTCCTGAGTGCATCCGCTTAGTAAACGAGTTAGTCGCAGAGCACGGCGAAGTTAAGTATATCTTGCTGACAACGGTTTCGGGCATCGAACACAAGGTATTTGTCGGCCCCTTTGCGAGGTGTTTTCCCCAAGCGCAGGTGTTTGTCACTCCCAAGCAGTGGAGTTTTCCGCTGAATTTGCCGCTGAGTTGGCTAGGTTTACCCGCCAAACGCACGTCTGTACTGCCCTCTGATAGCAGCAACACAGCTCTTGCAGATGAATTTGACTGGGCAATCCTGGGCCCGATCGACCTCGGTTTAGGTTTCTTTGCGGAAGTTGCGTTATTTCACAGGCGATCGCGCACGCTGATGTTAACAGATTCCGTGGTTTCCATTCCCGAAAATCCGCCCGCGATCGTCCAACTCGACTCTTATCCGCTGCTATTTCACGCCAAAGACAGCGCCTCGGACGTGGTGGCAGACACCCACGAAAATCGGTGCAAAGGGTGGCAGAGAATCGCCTTATTTGCCATGTATTTTCGCCCCAGCGTGCTGGAAGTGCCGCCGTGGTCGGGGGTGTTGGCCAGCGCACTCAAAGCGCCAGAACGCTCTCGGAAAGCTTATTTCGGGTTGTATCCGTTCAAGTGGAAAACTGATTGGGTGCGATCGTTCGAGGCTTTGCGCGGTGGAGGGCGGTTGTTGGTAGCGCCAGTGTTGCAGACTTTGATTCTCAACCGCGCGCCACGGGAAACTCTCGATTGGGTGGATCAAGTCGCGAGTTGGGACTTTGACAGGATTGTACCTTGTCACTTCGATAGTGCGATCGACTGCAAGCCGCGCGAATTTCGGCAAGCATTCTCGTTTCTGGAAAAACACTCGCCTGTTAATGCTTTACCGGAAGATGATTTTAAATTGCTGAGGGAGATTGATGCTGGTTTGAATAAAACTGGTTTGGTTCCGCCTGCAAAAGAGCAGGTTTAATCTGAAATCTTGGATAATTCGGAATAAACTGTTATAACGCAGGCTTTCTGGCCTGTGCCACTAAAAAATCAGGTATTGTGGAATCAACCGGACAGCCCGTTCCGGCTAGAAGCCCACCGCAAAAATTAAACCCTTAACCATGACTTGAGGTTTCTTCAATTATTTCGTCATCTATCGCGGCCAGAATTTACCAGAAAGAATTGGTTTAAAGCCGGAACCCTGATCGGGGAGAAATTAAAATCAGACGATTCATTACTCCAATCCTCTTCCTTCTAAGTAGAGGTCGCCCTCCAAGGTCAACTGTCAACTGTCAAACGATATCAAAGTGCGACATCGCAGCCGACTTACAAAAATGCCTCCAGCAGCTAGAAACTGCCGCTAAAATCGAATCTTTCCCCTAGCCGATCAAGATATTTGCGATAAGTTTCAAATTCCCCAAAAACTACGGGAGCGAAGCAAAAGTTGCGATCGCAGTTATGCCCGAATTAGAAATGATTATTGATCGGCAACCGGACGTTCCCGATTTTGGTACTACCGAGGCGCAAAGCGGTCATAAATATTTTCTTCATACAGGTAGTTACTATCACAATAAATCGAGCTGTTTGTGGCATTTGCTATTACCGCTTCTAACCTAAGAGAGAGCGAACTTTTCCCTCTACACTGCCATCATAGTTAGAAACCGCAATCTCAAACTACCCATGCCGCAATACTTCGGAAAACTCCAAACAACAGAACAGCCTTGGTCAACCATCGACTCCGTACAATCGATCGCTCGAACCGATCGTACAATTCACTTCAACTGCGGCGAAACTTCCCTAAATATCAGCATCCTCGCACCGAATTTAGTCAGAGTGCGAATGTCCCCGACAGGTGAATTCAAAAGCCGTAGCGTAGCGGGGCGTAAGCCATCGCACTCAATAACTCTCCCTGACGAAGAGTGGGAAATTGTACCATTTGAAGTGCGAAAAACAGAGGAAAAAATCGAAATAGAAACAGCATAAATATTAATTTATGTCAAGCGCGATCGTCGGTAAATTTTAGGATACAATTACACGCTTAAAAGATTGGCAAAAGCGTTTAGTTAGTGACTCACATATCATGCAGGAGAAACCGTTTTTCCCAATAGTCGCCTCACAGTTAACTGCGTTGGCTTGATGCTCGAATGCGGTGAATCGGCGGAGGTGATTGGCGAGGATTATGCATACTTATCTCAGGAAGATTTGGATATGCTCTCACATATATGTGAGAGCATATCCAAATGTTTGATGCCCCACAAAACATTAAGCTTTTGATTGATGAGGATCTTTCGCTTGCAGTAGCGTGCAATCTGTGCGAAAAGTTTGTGATTGATGCAGTTGCAGTTCGCGATCGCGGTTTGGTCGGTGGGGACGATCGCACTTCGGATGATGTACGAATTCTGCGTTAGCGTTGCGGTAGCCGTAGGTATTGCTGTTTTTCAGTTATATTGTCACTTTGTGTTACACTATTGCAATCATTATGTCAACCATAGACAAAAGCTAAGTATGTCTGGCGATACTGTTGTTACTGATTTGCTTGCTACTCTTATTGAGCGATTGCAAGGGAGTGAAGCCCTAGAATTAGAGGTCAAATTAGCCCAAGGTGGCATACCTAAATGTCTCTGGGATACAGTTAGTGCATTCGCCAATACCAATGGTGGGTGGATTTTATTGGGCGTTAAAGAAGATGAAAACAAAAGGCTTGAGGTTAAAGGATTATCTAATCCCTCTAAAATGCTGGATGATTTCTACAATCAGTTGCGTAATACTCAAAAAATTAATTACCCAATTTGTAGTGCAAAGGATGCACTTATTGAAACTGTAGATTGTAAAGAAATACTCGTTATCCGCGTACCAGAAGCGCCACGTCAACAGCGCCCTATATACATCAATGGCAACCCATACAATGGCACCTATGTAAGACGTCACACTGGCGATCATCGCTGCACCAAACCAGAAGTAGACCGGATGATGCGTGAAGCCTCGGATGTCGGCGCTGACTCCGCTATCTTACCCGGATTTACCTTGGATGATATAGACCAAGATGCGTTAGCACGATATCGGCGATTAGATCAAACCCGTCATTTTAGCGAGCCGCGCAATACTTATGATGATCTCCGCTTTCTGACAGCAATAGGTGGTTATCGTCGTGAGAGAGGAACTGAAAAGGAGGGTTTGACTGTCGCAGGATTGCTCTTACTGGGAACTGATCGGGCTATTCGGGAGTGGCGATCGCGCCACATTATCGATTATAGAATGATATTGACTAAAGATGATCCCAATGAGCGTTGGGATGATCGCGTTCTGTGGGAAGGACATTTGTTTGGTGCTTTTGAAAATATCTATTCTCGCCTAACAACAGGTCTAGCTACTCCCTTTCAATTGCAGGGAGCAACACGAATTGAAGAAAGCCCTGTTCATGTTGTGCTACGTGAAGCACTCGTGAATCTTCTTGTCCATGCTGATTATGCAGTAGCAGATGCATCACTTATTTTCCGCACACCTAGCAGTTTTCTCTTTCGGAACCCTGGAAGTTCTCGTATTTCTGAATTTGATCTTCTTCATGGCGATCGTTCTGATCCACGTAATCCAGAATTAGTTCGTATGTTTCGTCTGATCGGATTAGCAGAAGAGGCGGGAACTGGCATCCCTAAAATTATCCGAGCCTGGCGTGAATTAGGATTAGAAATGCCCAAGATTGATGCGGGAACAGAGCGATACGAATTCACATTAGAGCTTCGTCAGGCGCACTTGCTTTCTACTGACGATCGTAGCTGGTTAAAGAGCTTGAATTCCCACTGGAATGAAGCAGAACAATTAGCGTTAGTTCATGCTAAACACGAAGGCTATATTGATAATGCCTCATTAACTCGATTAACTGGTCAGCACTCAGCAGACATATCTAAGGTACTAGTCGGTCTTCGTAATAAACAGTTCTTACAAATGATTAGCGGAGGGCGTTATGCTTGTTACGAGTTAGGTCTACGGGCGATATCTGGAACTCGTATGCCTACAAATACTGCTACGTCTCCCAGCAAGCAAGAAACCATTTCTGAAAATCTTTGGAATGAACTGATGCAGATAGGTACAGATATCCGAGCTCATTCTAGAATCAATCGCGTAACACTAGAAAAGGTCATAGTACAACTGTGTGCATTAGCTCCTCTTGGTGTCAAGGACCTTGAAACTCTTCTGCAACGTAAAAAGCACTATCTTCTCAGAATAATTCCCAGCTTGATTGTCTCAAATCGTATTAACTACAAATATCCTCATCAACCTAATCATCCACGCCAGAAGTATGTTGCAACCGAGATAGTGGGAGAAGAAGTTATCCCCCAGCAAATCGCTCTGGATTTAAAGTATAATTAAACAGCAATTTCAGCTTATTTACTAGCATAAATCATCTGCAATACTTTCTAACAACGCAATGCTGCGGACGCTTGAAAGTAACTGGTGGGGTTGCAAAGGTTACTCGCCGCCACTTACCTTTGCCCTTACACGGCTCGCACTTTCCTCGAAAAGTCCGCCTTGTTTCTTCCTTTTGCCAGATGACAACCCTTAACTGCTCATAGAAAAATCGATAATATTTGAGATCAGGGTAGATGCCGCAATACTTCGGAAAACTCCAAACAACAGAACAGCCTTGGTCAACCATCGACTCCGTACAATCGATCGCTCGAATCGACGATCGCACAATTCACTTCAACTGCGGCGAAACTTCCCTAAATATCAGCATCCTCGCACCGAATTTAGTCCGAGTGCGAATGTTGCCAAACCCCCCCCAACCCCCTCTTGGTAAAGGGGGGCAAGAAATGGAATTCTCACCCCCCCTTGGTAAGGGGGGACAGCAGCAAGAAATGGAATTCTCACCCCCCCTTGGTAAGGGGGGGCAGGGGGGGGTAAAAAGTCGTAGCGTAGCGGGGCGTAAGCCATCGCACTCAATAACTCTCCCTGACGAAGAGTGGGAAATTGTACCATTTGAAGTGCGAGAAACCGACGAAAAAATCGAAATAGAAACAGCACAAATATTAATTTCTGTCAAGCGCGATCGCCCCTCAGTCGAATGCTTTGACAAATCGGGAAAACCCTTTGCTAGCGACTGCGATCGCGCGATGGGATGGCGCGCCGGTGCAACCGCAGGCTGGAAGCGGATCGAAGCAGACGAACACTTCTATGGTTTCGGCCAACGCACCGGCTTTCTCGACAAACTCTCCGAAGTCAAGACAAACTGGACAACCGACGCCCTCGACTACAATTCGCAGACAGATGAAATGTACCAGGCGATCGCATTTTACATCGCCCTAAATCCCGATCGCGCTTACGGCCTGTTTTTCAACACCACATTCTGGAGTCAATTCGACATCGGCGCCGAACAACCGGGCGTGTTGCGGATGGAAACCAGAGGCCCGGAACTCGACTACTACATCATCTACGGCCCGGAACCCGCCCAAATTTTAGCCACCTACACGCAGTTAACCGGTCGGATGCCAATGCCGCCAAAATGGGCGTTAGGATACCACCAATGCCGCTGGAGCTACGAATCCGAGGACATTGTGCGGGAGTTGGCGAGGGAATTTCGCGATCGGGCGATTCCCTGCGATGTGATCCACCTCGACATCGACTATATGCGCGGCTACCGCGTTTTTACCTGGAGCCCTGAACGTTTTCCCGATCCCGCCAAACTGATCGCAGACTTGAAAGCAGCCGGTTTTAAGGTGGTGACGATTGTCGATCCCGGTGTCAAGTACGAACCGGAAGCAAATTATGAAATATTCGATCGCGGTGTGGAAAACGACTATTTCGTCCGCACCGCAGAGGGAAAGCTTTTCCACGGTTACGTTTGGCCGGACAAATCGGTGTTTCCCGACTTCATGAAACCGGAAGTGCGCGAATGGTGGGGCGAGTTGCACAAAACCCTTACAGATATTGGAGTTGCGGGGATTTGGAACGACATGAACGAACCTGCGATCGCGGAACGGCCTTTTGGCGACGGCGGCGAACACATTTGGTTTCCCTTGGATGCGCCGCAGGGCCCGGAGTGCGATCGCGCGACTCACGCCGAAACGCACAATTTGTACGGTTTGATGATGGCGAAAGCTTGTGCGGATGGGTTGCGAAAAGTCCGAAAGGGCGATCGATCTTTTGTGCTAACGCGATCGGGATTTGCGGGCGTACAGCGTTACTCTTCCGTGTGGATGGGCGACAATCAATCGCAGTGGGAGCACTTAGAAATGTCCTTACCGATGCTTTGCAACATGGGACTTTCCGGCGTTGCGTTTGTGGGCTGCGACATCGGCGGTTTTGCGGGGAATGCAACCGCCGAAATGTTCGCGCGGTGGATGCAGGTGGGGATGCTGTATCCCTTTATGCGCGGTCATTCTGCCATGAGTACGGCGCAGCATGAACCGTGGGTTTTTGGCGATCGCACTGAGCAGATTTGCCGCGAATATATCAATTTGCGCTATCAGTTGTTGCCCTACATTTACACCTTGTTTTGGGAAGCTGCGACTGCGGGTACGCCGATTTTACGACCGTTACTTTATCACTTTCCGCGCGATCGGGCAACTTATCACCTTTACGATCAAGTGTTGCTGGGCCCGTCGCTGATGGCTGCACCTGTTTACCGGCCTGGAGTTGAGCATCGCGCCGTATATTTGCCGGAGGGGACTTGGTTTGATTGGTGGACTGGTGAATGCTATCACGGCCCGACGCACATTTTGGCTGATGCACCTTTGGAGAGAATGCCGCTTTATGTGCGGGGCGGGGGGATAATTGCGCTCGCGCCCGTGCGTCAATTTGTGAGCGAAGAGGCGATCGATTCCTTAAAAATGCGAATTTGGCCGGGAACTGGTGAATGGACGCTTTATGAGGACGACGGACACAGTTTTGAGAATGAACAAGGTGTCTGGGCTACGACTAATTACAAGGTGTATTTGGAAGGGGATAAAACCATTGTTGAAATTGCCGCGCGGGAGGGTCAATTTTTGATATCAGAACGCGAAGTTATTGTGGAAGTTGTTGGCGTTGGCGAACAGCGATTTACGGATGACGGTACGGTGCGGCGTTTGACATTTGGATAACTTTGGCATAAAGCGGTTTATGCTATGGTGGGATTCGTTTAGGGCGATCGCTCGATCTGGTAGAGTTTGATAGAGAGAGGGCGATCGTATCCTGAAAATCTGGTCAGCCTGTGATTCCGGTGTGGTGCGATCGAATTCATCAGCAAGTACAGCAAAACTAAAAAAATGGAAATTAACAGCTTGGATGATTTAGATAAACTTGAGCTCAAGATTCGTCAGAAAATTAGCAAATTCAGGCTAGGCGATGTTTTGTACTCTCTCTATCAAATAAAATATAGCTTGAAACCCTTTATAGTTGCGGGAGTTGCCCTATTTGCTATTAGATTTTCTAAGCCTAGCATAGTAAGCCAAAACTTTAAGTTACTAAACATTCAGCCAATTATAGAACTTGTTTCTAATTACTTACTAGCAGATCCTATAACCTTTGACCAAGAGTTAAAGAACAATTTTATGGGTTCTAATCCCGATTTTTCGATGGTGAGAGTAGTCTATAGCCAATTTCCATTTGAGGTTAGTGAATTCAGTCAATTTTCAAGACCTATCTTACTTTACCATGAGATTCCCAATAGTTTAGTAGGTAAGGCAGGTATTCCAAATTTCGATATACACAAAGAATTTTTAATTCTTAATGGAGTCTCCATACATGAATTTATCAATATTGGATTTGCAGCATCTGCCTTTGCAAAAAACAATTTTGCGTTCTCCTTAAAATTGTTTGCACAAGTGTGCTCACAAGGTATTAGTCTTCTTGATGATAAAGCTATCTCTCAGGTCCTTCACCAGTTAGCAGGCGATCGAGTTAAAATTACAACCTTGTATGACGAGCTTAAAAACACCGATCGTAGATTTAGAATGTATGATTTTAATCCTCTGCGGACATATCCCCTAGTATTTCCTTGCAAAAGTAAGGGTTTTGGGAATTTTGGACAAGAATTTATGTGCGCTCCAGTGCCTGGTTTAATTGATGATAGAATGTCTATTGGTATATATTATCAACTATTTAATAATTTCAAAAACACGTTTTCTAATTATTTTGGATATGTTTTAGAAGAGTATTTAAAACTCATCTTAAATAACTCTATTAATTCAGAAAAATTTATTGATATACGCGACCTTGGTATAAAAGAATCAAAATCTCCTGATTATGCAATTATTGATGGTAGCGTAGCGATATTTTTGGAGTGTAAAGCAATAAAATTTAAATTACCTGCTCAAACTATCTCATCTGAAGAGGCGATTAAGGATAGTTTGAAACAAGTCATAAAAGGTTTAATACAAATTGATACCTTTATCAAAGACCGAGCAAGTAATCTAGATGAATTTCATGAATGCAGCACATTTATGCCAGTGTTAGTTACTTTTGAAGAGATGTATTTAATTAATAGTGATGATTTTCGCGATTACATAAATAATGAGTTATTGAAAAAAAATAAAGAATTCGTCAATCTAGATTGGCAAATACTCTCAATTGGTGAGCTAGAACGTTTGCAGCCTCATCTAGCAGCGGGCATTCACTTATCTCAAGTGCTTCAAGATTTAAAACACAAAAGTTTTAATAGTGTGTTAAAGGAGTTGGCTTCACAAACTCGCAAAACTTTTAAAGATTCTTTCCTCTATCCTAAGCAAAAAGAACTATATCAGCGCCTTGGTCTTCCTGACAGAAGTGAATAGAAAAATTACTCCTGACAACGTAGGATTTTCTTTGTTATAATATACCGTCCGGGGATGACTACACCCGACACCTACCCACAAATAATGCAGCCCATCCAAATTACCACATTCCAAGCTTTGCGGCGCAGCTTAAGCCTAATAATCAAAGCCGCACCAATTGAACTCCGTAACTTAATAATACTCAACATCATTCGCGGTGCTGCTCCATCTGGCGTCCTATTTTTAAATAAATTAATCATTGATGAAGTCTCTCGGTTGCTGTCGCAACCCAAAACAGCACAGCCCTTAACTTTGATGCTTGATCATCCAATATTGCTGTGGAGTGTTGCCGGAGTCTTAAGTCTCAAATTAGTCAGCGATTCTATCGAAACCATGAGTTCCTTTACTATAACATCTTTGCGCGATCGCCTTCAAGGTGCAGTTGAAGGAAAAGTTCTCGAAAAAGTCGCCAATTTCGACGATATCGCCCTGTTTGAAAACCCGGAATTATTAAATATTGTAGAACTCGCAAAAACCGGAGTATCCCGAATACAGCAACTAGCATTCAGCATCAGCATGACAATCACGGGAATTTTTATTTTCATTCCATCTGTCAGCCTTGCTGCTGCTATAGCTTGGTGGGTGCCAGTGTTGATGTTAATTGCATCACTTCCCTCAATTTACATCGAAAGAAAATATACCAGAATTATCTGGAGAGTTCAAAAAAAGCAAGCTAAAATTAGTCGCGAAATGAATTTGTCAGCTAGAGTATTAACTGGGGAAGAATACGCTAAAGAATTGCGTTTATTTGGGTTGCAGGAACTTTGGCTCAAACGCTGGCAAGGTCAGTTTGTGCAGTTTTTTAGCGAGATGCAGGCAATCCGCAAAAAAGCATCAATTATTGTACTATTGTGGTCGATCTTTAGTAGAGTTGGAGTAGCTTTGCCCTTTGTTTATGTAGTAATGGGAGCTTTGGGCGGGCGCTATACTTTGGGAGATTTGGCGCTATATTCTGGTTTGATTGTCCAAGTAGAAAACAGTTTAGAATTATTGATTAATAGTTACACTAATTTGTACGATATTAGCCTCGGTGTCAGTCCTGTTTTTCAACTGTTGGATCTGAAGCCAGAATTGCAGTCTCCGCTGGTAAATGTAGCATCTCGCTTGCCAAATTTGCCGGATAGCAGCCAAGATGTTGATGTGAGAAAAGATAAAATTGGCATCGAAATTAAGGATTTATCTTTTTGCTATCCCGGTAGCACTAAAAACACAGTTACAGATATCAACTTAACGATCAATCCGGGGGAAATGCTCGTGCTTGTCGGTGAAAATGGCGCGGGTAAAACGACTCTCGGCAAACTCCTCGGCCGCCTGTACGACCCGACAAGTGGTACGATCGCCTGGAACGGTCAAGATTTGCGATCGTACTCTCTAGCATACGTGCGATCGCGCATAGCCGTCGTTATGCAAGATTACGCCCGTTTCCCCTCGACTGTGCGAGAAAACGTCGGTTTCGGCGACTTGCTTTCGCTGTCGGATGACACCGCCATTAACGCAGCCATTTTTGAATCAGGAATCGCAGCCAAAGTCAACAGTTTAGAGCAAGGTTTAGAAACGCCCTTGGGGAAACAATTAGAAGACGGCATCGACTTATCAGGGGGACAGTGGCAAAGAATTGCGATCGCCCGCGCCCTCATGCGGCTTTCTACCGCCGAAGTCCTAATTTTTGACGAACCAACCGCCGCCCTCGATCCCAAGACAGAACACGAAATTTACAGCATATTCCGCCAAATCGCCGTCGGAAAAACCACGATTGTGATCAGCCACAGGTTGGGATTGGCCAAAATTGCCGATCGCATCGCGGTGATGGAAAATGGTAAAATAGCCGAAATCGGAACCCACAACGAATTGATCGCATCCAACGGAATTTACTGCTCCATGTTCACCCGTCAAGCTAGCAGCTATATTTAGTCATTTGACTAATGACTAATGACTGTTGACTAATGGCCAATTATCTCCCAGTCAGCGTATCCGCATAAGGATCAGGCAAAGCTTGCTGCACCTCCAACACCGACAGAGAATCTCCACTTACAGGTTGGCTAATTAACTTTTTTTTTAGCGCATCTCCCCGCATATCACGCTCTTGCAACTTCACCAATTCCTCCTGATACACAGCAACAATTCGCCCCAAACTCACCACCAAATCATCCCAATTTTCATCTCCCACCAACTTCTCAGAAATTCCCTCAAATAACTCTCCCGCCTGCCTTTTTTGAACATAAGCCTTCAAAAGCTTTCCCGACTTTTGCAAAACCGCCTGATAAATGTCCCCATCCGACCACCACAGCCCCTGTTGACTCAGCAGCCAAGTTAAAATATACTCGCGAGCGTGTTGCTCCTTCACCCAGGCCGCAAGATACTGTAAATCTTCCATAATTACAACAGTCTCCTAAATTTTCCTCAAAATGTCCGTGTTTGTATCTATCGTTACTGCGATCGACATAATACCTGCCTTATCATCACCTGTCCTTGTCATTAATATCTCTTAAATCTTAAAAAAACCCTACTGATTTAGCAAACATCAATTTTTTGAATATAAAAGTACACTTAAACCGACATCTTGCATCAAGCTCGGTTAACAAGCTTTCGGGCCTGTTCCACAAAGAGTAAATTCTTTCTCAGGTTGACAAGGCTCTGAGTTTCCCACTTACCCAGTATTTTTATGACAAAGCAAAATTTTGGTTTAATCGGTCTAGCCGTAATGGGCGAAAACCTAGCCCTCAACGTCGAAAGCAGAGGCTTCTCCGTGGCTGTGTACAACCGCACAACAGCTAAAACCGACGAATTCATGGCCAAACGCGCCCCCGGCAAAAACATTGTCGCCGCCAAGACTCTGACAGAATTTGTCGATATCCTAGAAACCCCGCGCCGCATCTTAGTCATGGTGCAAGCTGGCAAACCCGTAGATGCAGTCATCGACCAGCTCAAACCCATGCTGTCACCGGGCGACATGATTATTGACGGCGGCAACTCCCTGTACGACGACACCGAACGCCGCACCAAAGATTTAGAATCGATGGGACTGGGATTTGTTGGCATGGGCATCAGCGGCGGCGAAGAAGGCGCGCTCAACGGTGCTAGCCTCATGCCCGGTGGCACCCACGCTGCTTATGGCATCCTAGAGCCAATTCTCGTCAAAATTGCGGCTCAAGTAGATGACGGCCCCTGCGTCACATTCATCGGCCCTGGTGGCGCTGGTCACTACGTGAAGATGGTTCACAACGGCATTGAGTACGGGGATATGCAATTAATTGCTGAAGCCTACGATTTGCTGAAAAACGTGGCGGGACTCAGCGGCCAGGAGTTGCAGGAAGTGTTTGCCGAATGGAATACCACCGACGAACTCAACTCGTTTTTGATTGAAATTACCGCTAACATTTTCAAGTACATTGACCCGGAAACTAAGCAACCCTTAGTTGAGGTAATTATGGACGCAGCGGGTCAAAAAGGCACCGGCCGCTGGACTGTAATGAGTGCTTTGGAATTGGGCGTGAGCATTCCCACAATTATCGCTGCGGTGAATGCCAGAATCATGTCTTCTTACAAAGCAGAGCGCGTCAATGCTTCCCACCAACTGACAGGGCCTAGCACCAAGTACGAAGGCGATCCTAAAGAGTTTGTCAACAAAGTTCGCGATGCACTTTACTGCTCGAAGATTTGCTCCTACGCACAAGGCATGGCGCTGTTGAGCGCGGCTTCTAAGTCGTACAATTATGACTTGAGTTTGAGCGAAATTTCCCGAATTTGGAAAGGCGGCTGTATCATTCGCGCTCGGTTTTTGGACAAGATTAAAACAGCTTTCAAGGACGATCCCGCCCTGCCGAATTTGCTGTTAGCGCCGGAGTTCAAACAGAGCATTCTCGATCGCCAAACAGCTTGGCGCGAGGTTTTGTCTACGGCTAGCCTGCTGGGGATTGCTGTACCGGCCTTCAGCGCGTCGCTGGACTACTTCGACAGCTATCGGCGCGAAAGATTGCCGCAAAACCTAACGCAAGCTCAGCGCGATTATTTCGGGGCTCACACCTACGAGCGCACCGACAAGCCGCGCGGTGAATTCTTCCACTCTGAGTGGACGCAGGCTGCTCAAGAGTCGCTGCAAACCGGTAATACCGACTAATTGGATGTAGGGTGCGTTTCGGCGCACCTTACTAATTAATTTGGGGTTGCAAATTGTTTTGACGTTTGTTTTCGAGATAGCTTTTAATATATTCGTCGTTAAAGAGCGATCTGGCGATCGTCAGTGCTTCTTGTCTTTCTTCGTCTGTCATGTAATCATCGCCTTTTATACCTGATGGCGGGTGTCGAGGATCGCCGCCTGCATCGAGGAATCGCTGACGTGCGATCGCCATTAATTCTCCTAATCTCCGGTCTTGTTCTCTTCTGATATCATGCGGTTTCGTCATAGTCTTCAACCTCGTCTATACGAACAATCTCGCCATTTTGTAGTATAGCAGCTCTTGGTAAAACTCGACTAGGGGTTTCGATGTACCAAAAGCCCTTTTCTTCATCATATATTCTCCATCTCAACAAGTCGAGAGTTTCTAGGGCATTGATAATTAAGTATTGAACTCCTGATGATGGCATAGGTCGATGTGTAGTTGAGCCTGTTGCCTATTGTATCACCCATTGCTGACAGAATTTTCAGTTATCATTGATTGTATCCCTCCACCTATTACCTATTTTCATAAATTCATGGTTTGCGTACATTATAGCCTTTCTCGTTTTAGTGAGGTACAAATCTTACCTAAAAAGCTTGACTATGTAAGGGTTGCAGCATACCTCGGCATACCTCATCTTTCTGAGAAACGCTATATCAGTAATTAAAATCACAATGCGCTTGTGATATTTGTAGACAACTATACTGAGGATATCTGGTACTATAATAAATAGTCCTTTAAAAAAAAGTAATTTTATGTGGCCTTTTATAGTAGGAGCCGCTGCCGTTGTCGGTGCTATTGCGAAATCGGTATTTGATACATTGAAAGAAGAAGAGGAAAATAAACGTCGAGAAGAAGAGGAAAACAAACGTTTATTAGACAGTGGTATTCTGGAAGTGGATGAAATGACAGGAAAAGAGTTTGAAAGATTTCTAGATGTCCATTTTAGAAACTTTGGTTATGGTGTTACTTTAACTCAAGATAGTCAAGATGGGTGCATCTCACTTTGGCAAATACATCAAATTGAAAGTTGACCGTTGAGATAAGCACAGCGAAGAGAAAGGAT
>NZ_JAUBVR010000075.1:0-30943 GCF_036705955.1 Microcoleus sp. A6-C6
TGAAGTAATTCTGCATCGGCAAGTCGATTCATAGAAGCAAGAATCGAGCGTGGCGTTGACTCCCGCTTGAGTGTCAATTATCGAAAGATTTCAGCAAAGTTTCCACACTAGCATTGTGGTCTATGAAGGAGAACAAATGTTTGAAGAGGAGTTTTCCGTCTGCATCCAAAACAAACTGAGCCGGCAAAGGAGCACCCAAAGCCTGACCGGTTTCATAAGCCCGAAACACTTGACAGGTTGGATCGGACAGCAGAGGCATTTTTAAGCCTAAATCTCTCACCACTATTTGGCTTTGGCGGTCGTCAGTGCTTGTTACCATCAATAATTCTATATTGCGATCGGCAAACTGTTCCCACTTTTCATTCAAGGCTTTAATGTGAGGAAAACAGAAAGGGCAATATTGCTTTTCAGTAAAAATTCGAGTGAAAGCCAGAACTACCGGTCTATCGCCCCGATAATTGGACAGCCTCACCAATTTGCCATTATTAATATCCGGCAATTCAAAATCTGGCGTTCTCTGTCCCAGTTTCAGCACATTAGTGGCGGGAACAGGCAATAAATTTTGGAAAAACCGCTGATTTAACAAGCCGCTAAAATCAGTAGAAGTCAGCATATTTCCTAATTATGGGATTGGTAATTGGTAATTGGTAATTAGTAATTGAAAATCCGGTGAAACGAATGCCCCTGCACGTAGGGACACGGCACTGGTCATTAGTGTCAACAATCGCCATAAAACCTTTGTATCTCTGGTTTGTTGCCGAGTCTATATCCCCCTAAATCCCCCTTAAAAAGGGGGACTTTGAATGCTTCCGGTTCCCCCCTTCTTAAGGGGGGCTAGGGGGGATCTAAGGCCTAATCGTCAAACAGCAGTGACTAGGTTTGACCTTAAGTTGAGACCAATGAGCACGCCTGCCGCGTCCCACAACTATACAATGTGCTTAAACCGCAGCAAAGAATACCTTAGACTTAACTGGATCGGGAGTCATTGTTTTGTCACCGGGCTGCCAGCCGGCGGGACAAACTTCATCGGGGTGAGACTGGACGTGTTGGATAGCTTGCAGAGTGCGGAGGGTTTCGTCTACGTTGCGGCCGAAGGCAAGGTTGTTGATAGTAGAGTGTTGGATGATGCCTTCTTTGTCGATGATGAACAGACCTCTGAGGGCAATGCCTGCTTCTGGGTCAAGAACATTGTAGTCGGAACTAATGGTTTTTTTGATATCGGCAACTAAAGGATAGTTGAGGTCGCCGACACCGCCTAATTTGCGGTCTGTTTGTATCCAAGCCAAGTGAGAGAATTCGCTGTCAACGGAGACGCCAAGGATTTCGGTGTCGATTTTTTTGAAGTCCTCGAAGCGATCGCTAAATGCTGTAATCTCAGTCGGGCAGACAAAGGTGAAGTCCAAAGGGTAGAAGAACAGGACTACATACTTTTTGCCTTTATAGTCTGACAGTTTAACTGTCTTGAATTCCTGATCCACTACGGCTGTTGCTGCGAAATCCGGTGCAGCTTGACCAACCCGGAGGCATTCACTCGTCATAGATTTTGTTTCCTTTTTTTACGAACTGTTACAAATATATCATAGTCATAACGACTACACGTATCTTGTCAAAAAATCAAAAAAACACGCTCTCAAAATAGAGAGCGTGTTTTTGTGGATGAAATCATGGCTCAGGCGGGATTTGAACCTGCGACCTTGGGCTTATGAGTCCCCTGCGCTAACCACTGCGCCACTGAGCCAAACTTACTTCACGATTTACTATCATAGCACGGTAGGGCGAGCTATGTCTAGATTTCAAACTACAGATTTTCTCATGAGTTATAATAAAAGTTATGAGTTTTGGTAATCATTCAAAACCCATAACTTCCGACCAGTCGTTACCGAGAAGCGCTGGAGGTATCGTCAGGCAGAAAAGCCATTGGATTGACAGCACCCTGTCCGGCGGGATGGACTTCAAAATGCACGTGCGGCCCGGTACTGAACCCGGTGCTGCCCATTTCTGAAATCTGTTCGCCTCGCTCGATCTTCTGACCCTTCTGCACCAAAATTCGGCTGTTGTGGGCGTAGATCGTCTCTGAGCCGTCTGCATGGGTAATTTCCACCAGATAGCCGTAGCCGCCATCATTCCACTGTGCATAGGTAACCACCCCGCTGTCGGCGGCCATAACTGGCGTACCGATCGGCCCTGCAATATCAATTCCCTTGTGCATCCGTCCCCAGCGCCAGCCGTAGCCAGAAGTGAGAACGCCCTTAGCCGGCCAAATAAACCCGTTAGCCGACTGCTGTTTGCCGCCGTTAGGCAGATAAGTATCAGCGCCCGAAAGCGGAGGCAGTTCTGGAGAAACCATGCGTCCCAAAGACGGGTTGCTCAGGGGGTCGTAACCATCGGAACCCAAAGGAGCAGTTGCCACTACAGGCCGTTCCTGAGTAGAGGTAGAGTTCGGCGTGAGGTTGATCGGTTCCAGTTCGGCTGCACGAGCGGGGTCAAAACGCTCTTGCTGCTTCTGAACCTGCTCTGACCAAGCTCTAGACGGCGGTCTGCTGACTTCATTCTGCACCGCCCCAGCGTACTCCGGGGTGTAGAGGTCAGGATTGACACTTGGGAGTTCTTCAGACGGGTTGCCCAAGGCGACTTTCGCTTCCGGCCCGTCAGTTGGAGCCAGGGAAACTGCATTTTCGCCGATCGAATTGCGCGAGGCGCGATATTCCTCTCGCAGCCTGACAACTTCTGCCCTCAAGCGTTCGGAATAAGGGTTGAAAGCGGTAGCGGTGGGTAGATCCTCCGCATTCGACTCAAGTAAAGCGCTCGTGGGAGTGGCATTTAAACCCTGGGCGTTACTAACATTTTGCAAGCTGATCGGCTGCGGGTATGCAGCAGCGACGGTGGTAGCAGTTGCACTTGCTGGCTGGGGCAGGGCGCTGGTGTCAACGGCACCTGTAAATGTTGGTTCGCCTTGAAGTTCCAGCTTTCTGGTGTCGCTAATGGTTTGAGAAACTTGAGTTAGCGGAATGCTGTTAATTTGGGGAACCATCGGCGCTGAAATATTGTTCAGACCTTCCAAGTTCGCCAAGGGAGAGACAACCGCGACTGTGGGCGCGGGTGCTGCAACGCCAGCACTGGCTGTGGATGGGGTAGACGAGCTCTTGTTCAAAGATGCGGGAACAGAAGTCGCCGACCAGACAGATGTAGAGTTAAAGGCAGAATCAGGGGCTGTCGCCTGCACCGCTGGATTATTTGACCCAACTTTGGGAATTTTCAGCCGTTGATTGACATTCAATAAGTTGGGATTGCCGAGCTTGTTGACGGCGATCAGCTCTTTGGGCGATACGCCGTGACTACTGGCGATCGCATCCAACGTATCTCCCGGACGCACGTTGTAGAGCGTTTGGGCTGGCGCTGCGCTACTGTTGCCTGCTGGGGAGACTACCACAGCGGAAGGCAAACTCGGTGTTACCAGAGACTGTTCAATGGACTCGAATGCTCGATCGGGCGATGCTGCTTGACCCACCGTAGCATTGGGAATTACAGGTGTGGCCCTGAGGTCAGGAATTGCTGACGAGGTGGCAGATTCGGGGGATGCCAGCGTCGGTACAGCAGGTGTAGATGAATTTACTCCCACCTCAGAGTCCAACAGGGGCCGACCTGATGCTGTGGTGCGGTTTTCCTGTTTTTTCAAACTGTCGATCGCCCCGTCTGCGTTCGGGCTGTCGATCGAAATTTGTGCCGGTACCGTCGTCGCCAGCTCAGGCGCTGTGGTTGGCTGCCCAGACAGGGCTGCACTATCCAACGACTCGGAGCCGATCAGATTTAATGTTTGTTCGGGATTGACCGCGGCAGTATTGCCAGGGTTCTCTTGTGGCGAGGCTTCTAGAGCCTGCGGAATCCTTAATTCTTGGCCAACTTGGAGTACGGTATCGGGTTTGATGCCGTTAGCAGTTGCTAGTGCTTTCGGTTCAATTTCATAGTCCCGAGACAGATCCCAAAGGGTTTGTCCCTGCTGAACCTTAACCCCTAGTTGTGTGGTTGAGGAACCGTCAACTTGTGCGGAGGTCGCGGGCCCGTTGGCCGATACTGGCTGTACTTCAGCGGTAGATTCTGCTGTCGGTGTGAGTTCAGACGCGCGAGCGCTGTCTCCGTTTCTCGGCAGCAGGATGCCAGAAGCACCTACCGATATTGCCAGCCCGATCGTGGCGAGAGAGCGAACTCTGCCAGTGCTGAGCGTTGTCTGCTTGGACGGTTCCGCAGAACCGTCTCTGTCGATTTCACTAGCCTGAACAGGCTTAATTTGGGGATATGTTCGTTTCAAAAAAACGACCTCCTACTGAGAAGCGCTAACTGTCCTTGGAAACACTCAAGGTTATCGCATGATGCTGAATTTAAATCAACAACCAAAAAAATTCTGATTGTTGAAAGCGATCGTGCTTAGGCAAGATTACCTTGCTTTTTAAATTTAGACAAGCTTGCACGTCAGAATTTTTTAAATTCTCGGTCAAACCCGCTGCAATTACACCCCAAAAGCCTTACACCGTAATAGGTGGAACGAATACATAAAATATGCGTTCTCACACAGACTAAGACTCTCACCTATTGTCCGACTCTATGCTAAATTCCGGACAACCTACAACCGTATATTTACTAGATATCAATAGCCTTCAGGCACAAGCAGGCGATCCCTGACGCATTCAATCCCTGAAATCCTCTATTTTTGTGTTTGCATCATCGCAGCGACTAATTTGGTATTACTGATAACAATCTGTTTTTGGATTCATAAAATATATTAATCTCCGCTATCTAGATTTTCACCGCTTTGATACAAATTTCTTATATTTAAAGGGAGATTTGGCTGCTCCCGACAGCTATTAAATATCTATATGCGTATGTATCTGTCGATCGAGATTTATCCCAGCTCGCCCAACTGTCGTTTAGCCTCAAATAAACCTACAGCAGCGCTGACAGAGAGATTCAAACTCCTGACTCCAGGCTGGCTCATGGGAATAAAAACTGTGGCATCGCAGGCATCCAAGACGAATTGAGGAATGCCGACAGTTTCCGAGCCAAACATCAACCAGTCGCTGGGTTGAAATTGGAATTGGGCGTAACTGCATCGCCCGCCAGTGCTGAATCCGATCGATCGCCCCCCCCGCTCCTGCCGACAAGCCAGAAAAGCCTCTAAGTCTTCGTGGCAGTGGAGATTGACGTAGGGCCAATAATCTAAGCCGGCCCGTTTCAGGTAGCGATCGCTAATTTCAAACCCCAGCGGGCCGACTAAATGGAGTTCCGTGCCTGTGGCAGCGCAAGTGCGGGCAATATTGCCAGTATTCGGGGGGATTTGCGGGTGAATCAAGACAAGTTGGGGCATGAAGCTAATACAATTTGAGATTTGAGATTTGAGATTTGAGATTTGAGATAGGGGATAATTGATTACACAAGGGTTTGGGGCTTGCTTACCGTTACATTTTTTTGGGGAACCAGTATAACTGAAAGCGCGAATTCACAGCCATTGGGAAATGTAGAAATCTACCCAAAGGTAGAGATAATTCATAGCTTTTAGTTATATGGTATCCGTCCTCCCATTGATTAAATATTCTGATTTGTTTTTGATGGCCCCCTTTCAAGCAACTAACTGGGCGCACAAGTTGTCTTCGAGCTCGAATTCTTGGTGAGCCATGCCATCAATCCCTTGGAGAATAATACTGCGGGTGTCCAAACCGCGATCGTGAAGTTTCAACCACTGCTGGGCGGTGTTGCCTTCCCGGAGAATCTTTTTGAGCGGCGAGAGAAAGCAACTAAAGCCGCGTTTTTTGGCAAAAGGCCAGACTTCCTGGTAAATTTCCTCAATCCAATCTCGCGCCAAAATCTTTCTGCCATCTTGCCAGTGGATAAGTTCGGCATCCAAACTTTGCCGCGATGCAGCAATTTCGTTGGCGTCGGTGAGGGCAACTAAGTCTTGGTTGCGGGTGGCTGCGGGCAACGTGCTGAGTTCTAAGGGGTCTAAGCTGGGGTCTTTCATCATCTGCCAAATGCGAGCTTCTAGCAGGGCAGTGATGGCCAACAAAGCCAGAGGATTGACTTCGAGATCGCAAATCCTCAGTTCGAGGCGGTTGAGACAGTAGGGGCGACGATCGCCATTTGGGCGCACAGCAGACCACAAATGGCGGACATTTTGCATACTGCCGAGTTCTAGCTGTTCTTCAGTCCACTGGATGTAATGCTTGTGACTTTCAAACAGGGGGACGATGGCGGGAGTTTTGGGAAACAAACCCCACCGAGTGGAATGATAGCCAGTGACTTCGCCGTCGAGGAAGGGAGAAGAGGCGCTCATGGCAAGGTAAAGCGGTGCTTCGACGCGGGCGAGGCGGATGGCGCGCATCAGCATTTCTGGTTGGGAGATGCCGATGTTGATGTGAATGCTGGCGGTGACGACTTTCGTACCGTAGGTTTGCTCGATGTAGGTGTGATAGGGATTGTTGGGATCTGATCTGTAAAATCGATCGCTTCCGCCGAGAGATAGGGTACTTCCGGGGAGCAATGTATAGTCGCCCAATTGTTTGAGATACTCGCGCAGCCGGACTCGCGGCTTGACTAGGGCACACAGCAGGCGATCGTAGCTGCACAGCGGGGCCGTCGTGTACTCCACATTGCGACTATCAGGCTCCCGCACAAATCCCTCTAAATCGGCGACTATGCGATCGGACAGACCGACAACCTCGCCTTCGGGCGTGCCGGTATACATTTCTACTTCAAAGCCTTTTGATAGCAGCACGTTTGTTCCTCAGCTAAGTTGAGTGCTAGTTTCTAGTATCCCAAAAATTGACCGGTTCGTACTATCTGCCACAGGGCAGAGTTAAAATTTTGGGTGGCTGGCACTGAAACCGGGTGTTTCGGCGCCAACAAGTTCGATCGTTTGTGTGTTAGTTGCTGGCCCGAAAGCGGCAAATGCTGGCACCGCAAAGAGTGGACGAGGCGGTTTTATAGTCAAAAAAGCTGTTTGTTCGATCGAGTTTGTGTTTGATTCGGCTTGTGGGGCGATCGAACTTATCGTAAAGAGAACCCACCCTTACCACAGAAAGAAGTGAGAAAGCGCTGCCTTCTTCCCTCTTCCTTCTGCCTTCGACATCTATTTTGTGCCTTGAGGGGGATAGCCGCAGAGATATCTTGGGTGCGATTCTCAAAGAAGACTCTGCAATATTTTTGAGCTATTATTAACTCGTGAAAACTCCTGTGAAAGAGCAAGAAAGAACCCCTCCCAATTTTTGGAATATGGTAAGCAATTTAGCCTTAGTCCGGTTTTTGCTTTTATTTGCTTCAGGTTGGGCTGGACTCCAACTTTTAGCTTACTTTGAAACCGCAGTCGCGGTTTTCACGATTGCTGCACTCGTGGCTTTTTTGCTCAACTATCCGGTGCGAACTCTCCAGCGATTATTACCGAGAAGTTTAGCTGTCGCCTTGGTTGTCTTGTTCACCATTTTAGTTTTTGGCAGTCTCACCGTCACCGTAGGCGTCACTCTTTTATCTCAAGGACAGCAATTAATTGACAGCATGACTGAATTTTTGAATGCTCTGGCGCCTCTGTCGGATCGTATCGAAGCATTCCTGCGGGCGAGAAACCTGCAAGTCAACCTGCAAGTTATTGAGGAACAACTGCGAAATCAAGCTTTGGCTGGAGTTGTTTGGAGTATTGCTTTTTTACAAGTATTTTTAACCAATTTATTGAATTTAATATTAATTATGGTGGTGGCTTCTTTCATGTTACTTGATGGAGAGAGGCTGTGGCTGTTGGTTCTCAAATTTATACCCCGACACCTCCACAGGCGTTTAAGTTTAACAATCGAGAGAAACTTTTTAGGATTTTTTCAGGCACAAATTCTGTTAATGTTATTTTTGACAACAGCAAGCTTTGTAGTTTTCCTGTTGTTAGGCGTGAAATTTCCTTTAATTTTAGCATTTATTATCGGATTGTTTGATTTAGTTCCGGGGATAGGAGCGACGCTGGGAATTAGCTTAGTTTGTTTTATTGTATTGTCTCAAAGTGTGTGGCTGGCTTTGAAAGTATTGGCAGTTTGCATTGTTTTGCAGCAAATTCAAGACAACTTTATTCATCCGAGACTCATGCAAAATTCGCTTAACCTCAATCCGGTAGTGGTATTTTTTGCACTGTTAGTAGGCGCGAGAGCAGCAGGACTTTTAGGCATTTTTCTGGCTATTCCGCTGGCGGGAGTGATAGTTAGCTGGTTTGACATTGAAGAAATGCAAGCGGAAGGCTAAGTGATACAGCCATCCTCTTTTAGATCAAATCCGGCTTAAAAACCAGGTTTTAACCAAAGCACTGGGGATTTAAGCCCCCACCTTTAGGTGGATTGTTTTTAGGCAGGGGCTTAAATCCCCTGCCTAAAAACTTCGCACTCAACTGTCAACTGTCAACTGTCAACTGTCAACTGTTAACTGCCAACTAGAAGTCCGATGCTTCAAAAACTATCCTTGGCGCAACACGCAACTAAAAGTAAAGATAAAAAAGTAAAGAGAAAAAGCAACGTAGGGTGTAACACTCCATGCAGACTTTACTGCGTAGAGTCAATTAATAAATTGCAAATCAGTAGGAAATCTTGCTTCTTCTGGTTCGGGATCGTAAATGTAATCGCAGTCAAAGCGCAGAGCTTGGGAGTGGCGACTGATAGAAAATCCGCAGTGAGTCACCATTTCTGTAGTAAAAGTAGCCATGACTAACTCTATGAGTTTTCTGTAAGAAATGTTAGGCTGTTGAACGTAATAAGCGCGTCTGGCAAAAAAGATTCTCTCATCTTTCGGTACAATTATGCCATTAATTCTGTGTGCGTGTTGAATCGGCTTGATGTAGCTTTCAATAAACTGCGACTGACTTTTTTGCAGTCTGGCTAATCTTTCATGTTGCAACCAGCTCATTTGAAACACAATTTTAATAAATTCAAAACCCAAAATGTAGTTAAAAACATTATTGCGTTCTTCTGTACTCAAGACAAATCGGAGCGCGGATTCTAAATATTGGTCGGTTTCTCGGCGCGATTGTTGAGCTGAGTGGATGTAAAATTGTTTGATGTAGCTTCTTAAATCAGATTCGTTCAATTCTTTTTTGACTTGAAATCTGATTAAATACTCTTGAACTCGGTGGAGAGTATCTACATCTTCAAACATTTTTGAGACTAAGCCGTCGGCTGTGTAGTCATCTAAAAATTCTGCTTGCAAGTCGGGAGTAGAGGCGCACAATATGTAGGAAAGGGACAACACGTAGCGCCGCTGGTTCCAAGGTAAACTTTCGGCCCAAGCTTTAACTTCTACAGGGAGTTTTTCCAGCACGGTATCTGTGTGGGGGCGTTGAGAAAGGTCGGCATATTTATCTTTTTGTTTAATCATTCCCTGAAACCTTATGTTAGTAAATTGAGCGGGTAATACATCGCAGGTAACTAGCAGGGTAAAGCAGAGGCGTAGATTTGCAAATGATATTTATTTTTTTATATATCTTAACATACATGATGTCGCAGGTCAAGGCGGTGATCTGTCTCACACTTTTGCGGACTTATAATCACAACTTTGAGCTTGATATATCACATTTTGGGGCTGTGAGTGTCACGCGAAAAGCTTATTCAGCTCACTGTGGTAACGGCAGGTTTGGTTGATGATTAAATGAGGTGATTTAGAACTTTTTGTTAAGAATAATTACTGAGGTAAACTATGAACTCGACTACAAATATTTTTCCTAAAAATCAGTGCTAATACTTAAGTTTTGGCGATCGCCTCGTCCAACCAGTGCGAGAGTGGGTAGATAGCATTGCAGTGGGCGGCAAGTAGCGGGCGTGGTTGTGCCAACTTATACCCGCACGATGTCCTTTTGAGAGAGATATCCAGCTATGGGGACACCATCTGTTCCACATACGGCCTATGTGTAAGCTGAATCCTCTGTATGAGCAATTAGTGGGGTTGCGTTTTCGATCGCTCTCGTTTTTGGCTGACGTATGCGGGGAAGATGTAACGCCGTACTGTTGATTGAGGGGTGTTATACCTCGATCGCCCGTTGAGATCAATTATTTACGGGGTGCATCGCTCTGCTAGTTGTTCGATCGCTAATTTCAGCGATTATCGTTGATAATATCAGTGGATGCCTCTAGAGCGGAGCAGGCATCCATCGTCGCTGTTAAGTCAAAACTAACACCAAACGATAACAGCAAAAACAATAACTATAAAAATAATTTAACAAGCTACTTTGGCTCAGGGAAGTGAATATGTTTAACGCAACGGAACTGCTGATTAACGCTTTTGTAAATCGGCTGATTGAAGGCTACCGCCACACTTACGGCGGGTTCAAATCTGACTATGGCGAGATTATTGCTTGGGTAGCCACTATGGCTTTGGAAAATATTGCTAATAGCGATGCTCTTTACCACAATGTAGAACACACTATTTTAGTGACATTGGTGGGACAAGAAATTCTGCGCGGGAAGCACATCCGCGAAGGTGGTGTTTCCTGCGAACATTGGCTGCATTTCCACATAGCTTTGCTGTGCCACGATATCGGGTATGTTAAGGGCGTGTGCCAGCAAGATAGAACTGATTTGGGACTGTATGCGACGGGAATAGGCGACATGAAATTAAAGCTACATCGGGGGGCGACTGATGCTAGTTTAACGCCTTATCATGTCGATCGGGGAAAGATGTTTATTGAGGAGCGTTTTGGGGGGCACAGACTGATTGATGCTGAGATTATTAAGCAGAATATTGAGTTAACTCGTTTCCCCGTTCCTGCGGATGATGACCATCAAGATACTGTGAATTATCCGGGTTTGGTTCGGGCGGCGGATTTAATCGGTCAGTTGAGCGATCCGCGATATTTGCAAAAGCTTGCTGGGCTATTTTACGAGTTTGAGGAAACTGGTCAAAATCAGATCTTGGGGTATCGCAATCCGGCGGATTTGCGGGAGGGGTATCCTAAGTTTTATTGGAATGTGGTTTATCGGTATGTGAAAAATGCGATCGGCTATTTGGAACTAACGCAACAGGGGAAACAAATTGTTGCTAACCTGAGCGCAAATGTGTTCCGGGTGGAGCATTCTGAGGTGGAAGTTGAGGAGGTGGCTGTAGTTCGTTAGGCTTTGGGTTGAGTTGGGGCGATCCTTCTGGTTACTGATGCGATCGAAAGGGCGATCGTCCCATTTCAATGTTAAGCTTGTGAATTGTTGTCGGTAGGGCGATCGCAATATCGTAAAATATAGCTATACCCACAGCACTAAGCAAATTTGAAAATGTTTTGATTGTTATTGCTCGATTGATTGATTCATTCAATCCTTAAGAAAGAGAGAAAACTAACAATGAGATTCATTAATCCAAAAATTGATTTTGCCTTCAAAAAAATCTTCGGTGGCAACGAAAGCAAACCAATCTTAATCAGCTTTCTCAATGCCATGATTTATAACGGCAATCCCACCATTGCCGACTTGGAAATTATCGATCCATATTTAGCATCGAGAGTCCAGTATCTCAAAGACTCTTACCTGGATGTCAAAGCTAGACTTGCAGGAGGCGCAACTGTAATTATCGAGATGCAAGTTTTAAATGTGGCATCTTTTGCGAAACGGGTGGTTTATAATGCTGCGAAAACTTACTCGACACAACTGATTCGCGGCGAAGGTTACTTTAAGTTAAAACCTGTAATTGCTTTGACAATTACAGATTTTGAAATGTTTGACAATGACCGGGAAGTAATTTCTCACTTTGTGTTCAAGGAGAAAAAGCGTTTATTTGAGTATCCAGATCCAGGGATGGAAATGATCTTTATTGAATTACCGAAATTCAACAAACAATTGGATCAGTTGGAAACTTTGACTGATAAGTGGGTTTATTTTATGAAAAATGCCCCCAGTTTGGAAGTAGTACCGTCAACAATGGAAAATGTCTCGGAAATACAACAAGCTTTTGCGATTGCTAATGAAACTAACTTGAATGCTGAAGAGTTGAAAAATTTAGAAGATCGCGAGAGGTATATTATGGATCAGCAGGGAATCTTGCGAAAGGGAATTGAAGAAGGACTCGCACAAGGGCGAGAACAAGGACTAGAAGAAGGGCGAGAACAAGGACTAGAAGAAGGACTCGCGCTAGGAATGAGAGAAAAGGCTCTGGAAATTGCTAGGCAACTTCTCAATGTCCTTGACAATCAAACTATTATACCAATTTTTTATGAGGCTGCATAGAATCCGATCTCCCTGGCGCCCCCCTTAATCAGGAGGGGACAAGATTCCGATCAAAGTCCCCCTTGCTTTCGGGGGATTTAGGGGGATCGAGATATATGTAACTTCACATTAAATTGGTATTAGTCAAACTACTGGTTTGAGTGTTGAAGATGTCCAAAACTTGCGGGATGAATAGAAAGGAAGGACTGAAGTCCTCACTACAAACCACAATCAAATTGGTTAGTAGTGAGGACTTCAGCCCTCATCAAACAAGAGAGGACTTCAGTCCTCACTACTAACCTATAGAGGACTTCGCCATCTGTCTAAAGGAAGATTTTATTAAACGAGTAAATTACGTATTATGCTGTAAAAGTCAGTCACACCGGAAAGCTACCTCCGACTCTCACTCCGAATAACTGACCAATCTTACAGTATCAAAAAATAAATCTCATGACACCAGTCACTCCCAATCAAACTTCCTCTCAATACGAAACTACCCAACCTGAAGAAAAAATTGAGTCTCTGGTACAAGAAGTTAAGCCAGAAAGCGAACTCGATTTAGAATTCCTCTACACCAGAGACATTGAATTCCGACAAGAAACAATTTATTTCATTGTAGTCGATCGCTTCCAGGACGGCGACCCCACAAATAACGAAGGCCCAAACCCTGAACTTTACGATCCAGAAGGCAAAGATTGGGGCAAATATTGGGGTGGCGACTTGCAAGGAGTTATCGACAAACTCGATTACTTAAAAGATATGGGTGTTACCGCAGTCTGGCTGACTCCGCTGTTCGAGCAAGTAGAAGCATTATTTGTCGAACAAGCTGCGATTCACGGCTACTGGACTAAAGATTTTAAGAGGCTAAATCCCCGGTTTATTGCCAAAGGTGATAATCCTTCTGTCAACCAAACACAAGAAACCAAAGATACCGTATTTGACAAATTAGTAGACGAGTTGCACCAGCGAAACATGAAACTCGTGCTCGATATTGTCTGCAATCACAGCAACCCGGATTTTAGCGGCAAAAAAGGGGAACTCTACGACGATGGCGTCAAAATAGCTGACTTTAATGACGATGAAGATAACTGGTATCACCACTATGGCGAAGTCACAAACTGGGAAGATGAGTGGCAAGTCCAAAACTGCGAACTGTCTGGTTTGGCGACTTTCAATGAGAACAATATTGCCTACCGCAGTTACATTAAGTCAGCAATTAAACAGTGGCTGGACAGAGGTGTTGATGCTTTGCGGGTTGATACGGTCAAGCATATGCCGATTTGGTTTTGGCAGGAATTTACTGCTGACATTTTAATGCACAGACCTGATGTTTTCATTTTTGGCGAGTGGATTTACAGCGATCCGAGAAATGACCTTTCTGTGGAATTTGTCAATGAGTCAGGGATGACTATTTTAGATTTTGGGCTGTGCGTGGCAATTCGAGAAGTATTGGGACAGGGGGCTGAAGCGGGATTTCAGTTGATTCAGGATGTTCTGGACTTGGATCATCGCTATTACGGGGCGACGGAGTTGATTACTTTTATTGACAATCACGATATGCCGAGGTTTCAGTCGTTGAATGCCGATCGACAAATGTTGCAATTGGCGATATGTTTAATGATGACGAGTCGTGGCATTCCCTGCATTTATTACGGCACTGAACAGTATCTGCACGATGATACAGAAGGGGGAAATGACCCTTACAATCGCCCGATGATGGAAAAGTGGGATACCGATTCGCCGATTTATCGAGATGTGCGGTTGCTGTCTGGATTGCGGCGGCTGAATCCTGCTATTTCGATGGGGAGTCAGTGGCAAAAATATCTAACTGCTGATGTTTATTGTTACGTGCGCCGCTATCGCGATTCTGTGGTGTTTGTGGCGATGAATCGCGGCGATTCTGTGAATGTTGAAGCGGTTGATACTGAACTGCCTGATGGAGAGCATACGGAGGTTTTATCGCGCCGCAAGTTTGAAGTTAAAGAGGGGATGCTGTACAATTTAGAGTTGGGCGCGGGGGAAGTAATGATTTTTAGTCGCGTGGGAGAGCGAGTTAAGGCGAAAACTATTGTGCGGGCGCAGCTTAACAGTGTGAAAAGTCAGCCTGGGGAAAGAATTGTGGTGATTGGAGATTGTCCTGAATTGGGAAATTGGGATATTAGTAAGGCTTACCCGCTGGAGTATATCAATACTAATACTTGGTTTGGGGAAATTCCTTTTAATGAAAGTGCGGGGAAGTTGATTTCTTATAAGTATGCGCTGCTGCGGGAAGGATTGTCGCCACTGCGAGAAAATTTGGTTTGTCGCCGCTGGGTTTTGGCTTCGGAAGGGACTGTGAAATGGCGGGATAAGTGGGCGAGTGGACGGGAGTCTTGATTTTTGATTTTTGTGTGAGACTGTTAAATAATTTTAGGGTGCTTATGGGCGCACTTTACCAGAAAGAATTGGTTTAAAGCCGGAACCCCGATCGGGAGAAATTAAAATCAGACTATTCATTACTCCAATCCTCTTCCTTCTAGGTAGAGGTTGCTGTGAACTAACTGTCAAATGAATGAAGGATGATTCGTGTGTCAGATTTATGGTGGGGATTGCGCACTCGGAGGACGGGATTTATGGTACGCACTTCCCACCAAACCCAAATAAGCTTGGGTTCAAAAGACCTAGCGGTTGAAACCGCTGTCGGATCTTGGGCTGGGAAACCGGGTTTTAAGGACAGCAGGGCGCCAATCCTGTAGGAGTCAAAAACAGCAATAAGGGTCGATCGGTCGATTCAAATGACTTAAGCTTTTATGCTGAAGTTAGCCGAAGCATTTATGTTTAACCTCATGTATATTTCTCCTGAGCAAGACGAAAAAATTCGCTACACCATGCGGGAGTGTGGTCAAGAAGCCCACAAGCTTGCAGCGGAACCTTTTGAAGTTTCCGAGAAAGGCCCAGAGGACTACGTGACGAGTATCGATCGCTACTTAGACCGACAATTATCAGCAGTATTTAGCGCTTTGTTTCCTGAAGACGGCATGATTACCGAGGAAAACGTCGCCTCTAGAGCAGCTTATCGGGCTAATTACCAGCGCATCTGGTGCATCGATCCCATCGACGGGACTGAAGAATTTATTCAGGGAAAACAGCACTACGCTGTGATGGTGGGGCTGCTGCTTGACGGGGAACCCGTGGCCGGCTGGATCTACGCCCCGGCTTTTGACCAAATGTATTTTGGCGGCAAGGATTGGGGATTGTTCCAAACTGTTGGAAATCAAGCGCCGCAGCCGATCGCACTTTGCCAACCTCCCGCTCCGACAGTGGAAAATTGTAAAATTATTCTCGGCGACAGAGACCAGAAAAACTACGCCCGCGCGATCGCCCACAGCATCCCAGAAGCCGAATTTTACTCCCTGGGCAGCTTTGGCCTAAAAGTGATGGAAATCATACAAGGTCGAGCCGGTTTGTACCTGTATTTCAACGGCAGAGTTAAAGTGTGGGATACTGCTGGCCCTGTGGCTCTAGCTCTAGCAGCCGGATTGGTTTGTTGCGACTTGCAAGGTCAACCGCTGAGGTGGACTCCAGATGCGATCGATCCAGAGACTTTGGCGCACACGCAGTCGATCGCGATCGGCTGGCCGGACTACATAGAAGCTCTGTTGGCCAAAGTTCAACAGGCACTAGGATGCTGTTAAAACCGTTGAGGATTAAAGAATCTGCCAATTTTACGCGAACCGCGCCTCTACACCATTATTATCAATTACAGGAGCGATCGTCCGTAAGTTTCTCATTTGTCTGTCCTGTATGTCAGTCTCGTTTGCTTTGTGTCAATCTTGTATAGCAGCAACAGATTGTTTGTTTTCTCGAACATCGATCGCTCCCTAGTTGTTGGCTGTCGCTTAATCATATTTCCCACCTCCGCGAGTTTGCATGAAGACAGAAGCTTTCAGTGAGCTATTCCCTCTATTTAAGGGTGCTAACCCAGAAACCTTGGGAGGGCTGCTATCAAATGCCGTTAAGCATGAGTATCCCCCAGGCCGAGCTGTGGTGATGGAGGATTCTTGGGGTAACGCGATTTATTTTGTGGTTTCAGGCTGGGTCAAAGTCCGGCTCCTGTCAAACGATCGAGCTGTATCAATGGCTATTTTAGGACGGGGAGCCTTCTTCGGCGAAATGGCCATTCTTGACGAATCTCCGCGATCGAATGACGTACTTGCTCTATCCCCCGTGCGGCTAATCAGCGTCACGGCTCAGCGATTTATCCAAACCCTGTTTAAAGATCCGCAATTGCACCACCGGATGCTGCAACTGATGGTGCGGCGACTGCGCCAAACCAATCTCCGCTCTCAACTACAGAACCGCCAGCCAGCGGTTAAACTAGCAAATACTTTAGTCGAGCTGGGAGAAAGCTACGGTCAAAAAACTGCTGAGGGCAGAGATATCTTCAATATCCCTTATCAAGACTTAGCTGATGTGACAGGTATCGCCCTAGATGAAACCAGCAAGATTATGGAAAAACTCGATAGTAAAGGCTGGATCAAAATCGATCCAGAGCACCAAACTATCCATTTGATCAACCTCAAGCACTTGATTAATTTGGCAAGTCAATGACTGATGTCACTTCTTTTGATACCTCCTCCGCTGCCGGCCGCGCGAGCGGACAACTAACAGCACCGATAATTCAATATTCGGTGGCGATGCCCAATCCTGAATCCCACCTGTTTGAAGTGACTTTGCGCGTGCAAGGTTGGTCGGAGCCGGTGCTGGATTTAAAAATGCCTGTATGGACTCCAGGTTCTTACTTGGTTAGAGAGTACGCCCGCCACCTGCAAGATTTTAGCTCGCGATCGGGCGATCGAGCTTTACCTTGGCGCAAAATTAGCAAAAATCACTGGCAAATCGAGACAAATTCAGTTTCAGATGTCACGGTTTACTACCGGATTTTTGCTAACGAACTGACAGTGCGAACCAATCATTTAGACTCGACTCACGGTTATTTCAATCCGGCGGCTCTATGCTTTTTTGTACCCGGTTTTGAACACAACTGCTATACGGTGACAGTAGTGCCACCTGAGCCGGAATGGCGCACGGTGACAACTTTACCACCTATTTCGGGCGATAATCTTACTTTTGCTGCTGCGGATTTTGACACTCTTGTCGATAGTCCTTTTGAGATTGGCTGTCACGATGCCTACGATTTTGAAGTGATGGGAAAACCCCACCAGCTTGTAGTTTGGGGTAAAGGCAATTTAGAACCAAATCGCGTGATTCTAGATATCCAAAAAGTGATCGAAGTCGAGGCTCTAATGTTCGGCGGTTTGCCTTACGACCGCTATGTGTTTTTGCTGCATTTGTCTGGCTCTGGCTTTGGTGGTTTGGAACACAAAGATAGCTGTACTCTTAACTATTCGCGTTTTGGTTTTCGGGCTAAGGAAAAGTACGAACGCTTTATTCAATTGGTGGCTCACGAGTTTTTTCACCTCTGGAATGTCAAACGCATTCGACCGAAAGCTCTGGAAGTATTTGACTACGAACAAGAGAATTATACTCCTTCTCTGTGGTTCTCTGAAGGCACGACCAGTTATTACGATTTGGTGATTCCGTTTCGAGCTGGGATCTACAGCGTGAAAGGTTATTTCCAAAATGTTGCCAAAGAAATCACTCGTTTGCAAATGACTCCGGGGCGGAAGGTGCAGCCTGCGAGCGAGTCGAGCTGGGATGCTTGGATTAAACTTTATCGGAGGGATGCTAATAGCGATAATTCGCAGATTTCCTATTATTTGAAAGGGGAACTTGTTTCGTTTTTGCTGGATTTGTTGATTCGGGCAAAACATGGTAACGCCCGATCGCTCGACGATGTGATGCGTTTGATGTGGCAGCAGTTTGGGAATGGTCATTATGCTGAAAATGAAGATTTTGACCAAAAATCGGAAACAGAGGCTAAGCCGGGGCAAATAACATCAAATGGACAGTTAAATGCTCGATCGCTCCCGGCAGAAATAGGCTTTACTCCCGAACAGTTGCAAAGTGCGATCGAGTCTGTAGCCGACATGGATTTGAGCGACTTTTTTGCGCGCTATGTAGACGGCACAGAAGAATTGCCTTACCACAAATATCTGGAACCTTTCGGGCTGCAAATTTTGGTAGATGAAACTGACCAAACGCCTCGGATTGGTTGGACGTTGGGAACGGAAAACGGGCGGCAAATGGTTAAATTTGTCGAAGCAGGAGCTCCGGCACAATTGGCCGGAATTGACGCTGGGGACGAGTTACTGGCGATCGCAGGTTTTCGAGTAAATGCCGAACAAGCGGGCGAGAGGCTGAAAGATTATCAGCCTGGTGACACAGTAAAGGTGACAGTGTTTCACCAAGACGAACTGCGGACTTGTCTTGTTACTCTCGCCACACCGCGCCCAGGCCGTTACTCGATCGTACCAGTCGATCGACCAAGCCCTATTCAGAAACAAAACTTTATGGGGTGGCTGGGTGTTCCCCTATCGAATTTGTGACATAAATGAAGGGGAAGGGGAAGGGGAAGACAAAAAGGAATCACGCTCAATTCCCAATTTTCAATTCCCAAAGCCGTGTCAACAATCGCCTAAAACCCTTGTATCTCTCGCTTATAGCATAGTCTAGATCCCCCTAAATCCCCCGAAAGCAAGGGGGACTTTGAAAATGCTCTTTCTTGTCCCTCCCTTGGGAAGGGAGGTTAGGGGGGATCGAGGCCCTAATCGTCAAACGGCAGACTGGTACTACATAAGATATTCAGTTGACACCAATCACCAATGACTACTGACCAATGACTACTGACCAATGACTACTGACCAATGACCAATTTTCAATTCCCAATTAGCAATTACCAATTTTAACTATGCAAACCCCACCACCTCCATCAATTACGCCCCGCCAGATGAACCTGCTGAGAATTGTTGCTTCAATGGCCTGGGCTGACGGCGAACTGGCGACAGAAGAAGTTAATTTAATGCTCGATCGCTTTTGCCGTTTGTTTGCCCCAGATGCCGATGGACAACAAATGCAACAGGAATTGCGGGATTACATCATGCAAAATATCCCCCTTGACGAGTTGATTCACCAACTAGAAACTCAAGAGGAAAAAGAATTAGTCTTGCAACTTGGCTATGAAGTGATTGCATCTAGTTCTCGCACTCCCGATGAACCCAAAATTAACGCTGACGAAGCCGCAGCTTATCAAAAATTAGTGCAGTTGCTGAATCTTTCAGACGATACTGTCAAGCGTGTTGAAGCAGAAGCATCAGATACTTCGGAGGGAATTGTAGAGAAGATGGCTCAAAAATTAGAAAAGTTCATCAAGCGCTAGTTTGGACATACGGTTTTCACCGTCGGCTATTCAACCCGCGGAGGCTCGTGAGTGTTTGTATAGCCGCGGTTTCAACCGCCGGGTATTCACCATCATTATTCACTATTTTTGTTTGTCCGTAATTTCACTCTCTTGCTTCTAATTCTGCATAGTGCACTGTAGAGTTATAAACTAATTTATTGACGGGAATCAAAATTTATGCTCCCAGCTTTGAGAATTGCTAGTTATGACTTACAAGAACTCATCCACCAAGGAACTAACACAGCTATTTATCGTGCAGTATCGATCGCAAACCGACTGCCTGCCATCCTCAAAGTTTTAAATACAGAATATCCTACCCTAGAACAGATAACTCGCTTAAAACACGAATATCAGATCACCGCATATCTCGATTGCGAGCACACCGTAAAAGTCGATCGCCTAGAAATTCACCCAAACTGCTTAGTATTAATCTTAGAAGATTTTGGCGGCATCTCGCTCAAACAGTGGATGGCAAAAGCCGGGAATGCTGGCAGGATTTCTGCAACGCATGAGACACAACCGCTTGCAGACGGCGGGGAAAGCGCTGCGATTCGCACAACTGTTGTGGAAGCAGCAACTGCGCGTTACCAATTGCCGATCGCCCAATTCTTAAACATCGCCATCCAATTAGCAAAAGCTTTAGTATTCCTGCATCAAAATCAAATCATTCATAAAGACATCAAACCAGCTAATGTTATCATAAACCCCGAAACAATGCAAGTAAAACTTGCAGATTTTAGCATTGCTTCGCGGTTAAACAAAGAAACGCCAAACTTAAAAAATCCCGATCGCCTAGAAGGAACCCTCGCCTATATGTCCCCGGAACAAACCGGGCGGATGAATCGCGCTGTAGACTACCGCAGCGACTTCTACTCTCTAGGTGTCACCTTTTACGAATTGCTGACAGGAAAATTGCCATTTACCAGCAACGAACCGCTGGAATTAGTCCACTGTCACATTGCCAAACAACCGATTTCTATTCAACAACTAAATCCGCAAATTCCCCCAGTTTTGGCAGAAATTGCCGAAAAACTGATGGCAAAAAATGCCGAAGACAGGTATCAAACAGCAACGGGATTGTTAGCAGATTTAGAACTCTGCCAGAATCAAATCGAGGATTCAGGTAAAATTTCTAATTTTATTCCCGGACAACTGGATGCCATGAGTCAGTTGTTAATTCCACAAAAACTTTACGGGCGAGAAAAACAAATAACACAATTATTGCAAGCCTTCGATCGCGCTAGCAAAGGCAGCAGTGAAATTGTCTTGGTAGGTGGCTATTCCGGGATTGGCAAATCAGCATTAGTCCACGAAATTCTGCGTAATTTAACCAGGCAGCGCGGATACTTGGTTTCGGGCAAATTTGACCAATTCAAGCGCAATGTTCCCTATGCTTGTTTCAATCAAGCCATGCGGAGTTTGGTGCAGCAGATTTTGACTGAAAGCCAAGCTCAGATTGAGTCGTGGCGAGAAAAAATGCTGCGAGTTTTGGATGCGAATGCTCGAATTGCGATCGAAGTCATCCCCGAATTAGAATTAATTTTAGGCCCGCAACCAGACGTAGCACAACTGGGGGCGATCGAATCTCAAAACCGCTTCAACCGAGTGATGCAGCAGTTACTTCAAGCAATTGCCACCGCCGAACATCCCTTAGTAATGTTTCTCGACGACTGCCAGTGGATAGATGCTGCAACAGTCAATTTATATCAACAAAATGGCCTCGCAAAAATCCCTTACTTGCTAGTAATTGTTGCTTATCGGGATAACGAAGTCAGCCCGACGCATCCATTGATGCTAGCGAATGAAGCAATTCGAGCTGCGGGCATTCCGATAACAGCTATTACTTTAGAACCGCTAGCAATTGGCAGCGCCATTCAACTAATTGCTGAAACTTTGAGATGTGCTGCTGAAACAGCGAGTCCACTGGCGAATTTGCTAGTGCAAAAAACTGACGGAAATCCATTTTTTTTCAAGCAAATGCTGAAGTATTTGTATCAAAAAGGCTGGTTGAGATTTCACCCGCAGGCTGCTGAGTGGCAGTGGGATATTAAACATATTCAACGCCAGGATATTTCAGAAAATGTTGTCGATTTGATGGTGAATAAAATTAAAACTTTGTCAACTGCAACCCAGCGAATTTTGCAATTAGCGGCTTGTACAGACAATCAGTTTAGTTTGGATGTACTGTCGGTGGCTAGCGGACAATCTTGGACTCAAACAGCGCAGGATTTGTGGGAAGCGTTACAGGTGGGCTTGATTTTACCTGTAGGTAATAGCTATCGGATTCCGCAAGTATTTGAGCCGGAAGAGTTGGAAAAGTTGGGGATAACGGCTGGAGATGTGTGCTACAAATTTATGCACGATCGCGTTCAGCAAGCTGCTTATGCCATGATTCCTGACGCACAGAAAGAACCTGTTCATTTGGCGATCGGGCGTTTGTTGTTGCACAGAAGTACCGCATCCCAACGGCAAGAACGAATTTTTGATATTGTCAATCATTTGAATTTTGCTGGCGGGTTGATTTCCGAGTTGAGCGAAAAGTATGAATTAGCTGAGTTAAATTTGCAGGCTGGCAAAACTGCGAAAGCTGCTTCTGCGTTTGAAACGGCGCTGAGTTTTTTCCAGTCGGGCTGCAACTGTTTATCGGCACAAAGCTGGGAAGATAATTATGCGTTAACTTGGGCGCTGTATTTTGAATTGGGCGAAGCTGAATATTTGAATGGGAAAAATGACGAGGCTTTGGCAATTCTAGACTTCATTTTGCCTCCAACTCAGACATTGTTAGAGCGGTGTCGGATTAATGAGTTGAAAATGACTTGTCTGCGGATGAAAAATGATTTGCCTGCGGCTTATCAGTTAGGTATCGAAACGCTGCAATTGTTGGGAATTGAGTTTGAAGCTGACCCGGATGATGGGTATTTGCTTAGGGAGTTGGCAAAGACGAAGGAGATGATTGGGGGTTCGATCGCCAATTTAGCCGATTTACCAGAGCTCACCGATCCGCTGCAACTCGCCGCCCACCGGATTTTGAAAGAACTTTACCCCATTGCTTACTTTACCAGTCCCAACGCTCAATTTTTGTGCGCGATGAAGTTTGTGCAGGCGACAATCGAACATGGTAACTGCCGGATTTCCGCCTTTGGCTACATTGTGTATGCCTTTACTTTGATTGTTAAATATGGCGAAATTGAGGCTGGTTTGGCAGCAGGAGAACTGGGTTTAACTCTCTACGAACGCTGGGATGCTAAAGAGTTAAGTGCTTATATTTTCTTGCTGTGGGGGGCTTGTTTGCACTACATCAAACATATTGATGAGTCCAAGGTTTTTATCGTCAAAGCTTTTAATAGCGGTTTAGAGACAGGTGCTTATCAGTGGTCGGGATATGCTGCGATTAATTGTCTTTGGTTCAGCTTTTACGGCAATGAAACGCTGCAAAAAACCACCGCTGTTATTGAGGAATTTATACCTGTTTTGCAAAAAATTGACCGCAATATGCTGGCATTTTTTATGCTAAATAAATCGGCAATTGCTCGGCTTACTCGTGCTGCCGAGAGTGCAGAAAATCCCCCAACTTTCATCGACGAAGAGTCGCTATTAGAATTTGCTGAAGCCTCGGCAGATTTGATGACTTCTTGTGTGGTTTATATCTACAAACTAACCGTGGCGAATTGGTTTGGCGAGGTCGATAGAGCATTAGAATATGCCAATATTGGTGCTAAATTCTTGCCTGGTGTTGCGGGGATTTTCCTGAGTCCGGTTTTTTGCTTCCACCGGGCTATAGCCCTGGCTGCTGCTTGTACAAATGCCAGCGAGGGCGAGAATCGCCAAATCTACCTAGAACAGCTTAACCTGAGTCTGGAAGAGCTTGGAGAATTTGCGAAAAACTGCCCTGCAAATTACCAGCACAAGTATTTAGCCATCCGGGCGGAAGTGGCGCGGTTGTCGGGACAAAAGTATGAGGCGGCAGAATGCTACGATAGTGCGATCGCCCTCGCAATAGAAAACGGCTTCATTCAAGATGCCGCACTCGTTAATGAATTAGCTGCCCGATTTTATTTCTCTCAAAATCGGCTTATTTTCGTCAAAAATTACCTCAACGATGCCAGAGTTTGCTATCTCCAGTGGGGCGCTACAGCGAAAGTCCGTCAACTCGAACAATATTATGCCAATTTATTTCCTGAAGCTGTTGAGTTGCGAATTGCTGCAACTGTAACCGCGAGTACATCTAGTCATGCTAATGTCTTAGATTTAGCAACAGTAATCAAAGCATCTGAGGCAATTTATAGTGAAATTGTCTTAGAAAAATTGTTGAAGAAACTGCTGCACATTATCTTAGAAAACGCTGGCGCGCAAAAAGGTTGTATTCTTTTAGAAAGAGACGGGCAACTGTTTGTTGAAGTCTCGGATACTAACCGCACGACATCAGCCACATTTCAGGAGTCAATGCTGGTTGAAAATAGCTCGGATGTTGCTATTTCTATAATCAAGTATGTTGGGATAACTCAGCAACCGCTGGTATTGAGCGATGCAAGTCAAGAAACAATTTACCAAGCGGATACTTACATTCAGAATTGCCAACCCAAATCGATTTTATGCGCGCCGATTTTGTATCAAACTAAGTTGATTGGCATTGTGTATTTAGAGAATAATATGGCGATTGGAGCATTTACGCGCGATCGGCTAGAACTGTTGCAACTGTTAACGACGCAAGCGGCGATCGCCATTGAAAACGCCCGCCTCTACGCCCGCGAACAACACAAATCCCGCCAGTTGACTGAATCTCTCGAAAACCTGCAACAGTTCCAAGTCGAACTCATCCAAAAAGAACAACAATACCGCAGCATATTTGAGACAGTAGTAGACGGACTTTCGCTGATGGAATTGGATACCGGTAAATTCATCGCAGCTAACCCCGCACTCTGTCAAATTTATGGCTATTCTCAGGAGGAATTACTGCGTTTAACTCCGCCAGATTACATTCTCCCAGAGTATCTGCATTTATTCGCCGAATGGCAACAAACTATAAGAAGACGCCAAGAATTTAGCTGTCAAGCAGTCATACAGAGAAAAGATGGTACGCTGTGCGATGTTGAGGTAAAAGCAAACTTTTTTGAGTACGATGCGCAACCCCACGCCCTGGTAATTAATCGCGATATTAGCGATCGCAAACGTGCCGAAAAAGCTGTGCAAACATCGGAAGCTCAATTGAGGCAAAAAGCTGAAGATTTAGAAGCAATACTCATTCAACTCCAACAAACTCAAGCACAATTAGTTCAAACTGAAAAAATATCGCAACTCGGACAACTGGTTGCTGGAGTTGCCCACGAAGTGAATAATCCCGTTAGTTTTATTTCTGGCAACTTGCATCATGCCAAAGACTATGTTAGCGATTTGATAAGTTTAGTCCAGGTTTATCAAGACAACTTTCCTGATCCGGGTCAACAAGTTTTAGATGAAATAGAAGCGATTGAATTAGAATATTTAGTTGAAGATTTGCCGAAGATGATTGACTCGATGAGATTGGGAACAGATCGCATCCGCGACATCATGCAATCTTTACGAAATTACTCGCGTAGCGACGGGATTGAGAAAAAACCAGCAAATATTCATGAAGGAATTGATACCACATTAATGATTTTGTCGCACCGACTCAAAGCCAATAGCCATCGCCCCACGATTCAAGTCATCAAAAACTACGGGGAATTGCCTAATATAGAATGCTATCCGGGGCAATTGAATCAGGTATTTATGAATTTGATCGCTAATGCGATCGATGCTTTGGAAGAATCTAATTTTGGTAAAACCTACAAACAGATTGAGAGCAATCCCAATATAATTACAATTTCGACCTCTGCGGAAAACAGCAGCGAAAAACTGATAAATCGTACAGTAAAGATTCGGATAGCTGACAATGGACTTGGAATGTCAAAAGACATCAAACGAAAATTGTTTACGCCATTCTTTACAACTAAAGCTGAAGGTAAAGGAACCGGATTGGGACTGCCAATTTGCCACGATATAGTCACAAAAAAACACGGGGGAAGTTTAGAATGTGTTTCAGCGCCGGGAATCGGCACAGAATTTGCGATCGCCCTTCCGGTGCACAACATTCCTATCAAGGATAATTAGGGCATTAGGCAAAGCCAAGTGATCCCGGTGTGCGATACGAATTTATGGCAGCGAGTAGGACGATCGCCCTCAAAATTCTCGTAATGTAGGAATTAAATACTGTGTCAATGTAAAGGCATCTACTCCTAATTCTGTCCGTTCTTTGGCAGCCATGATTCCGGCTTTGGCGTGCCACCAAACTGCTGTTGCAGCAACTGATTCGGGGGGGGATTTGCGGGCGATCGCACTTGCCAACAGTCCCCCCAACAAACCAGTCAGAACATCGCCGCTGCCGCCTCTAGCGAGGGCTGGGGTGCTTTCTGGATTGATATAGGTGATGGTACGCGCGGCGCAGCTATCCCCTAGGGAATCGCCCCGATCGCTCCAACTGATGCAAACTTTAGCTCCTTTGAGCAATACCACTGCACCGCAAAGCTCAGCCGCTGCTTGAGTTGCGGCAATTCGATCCTCGCCCATTTCGTCCGCTAATTCGGGAAACAAACGCTTAAATTCGCCCGGATGAGGTGTGATAATTGTCAGTGCTGAGCGTTCCGACAAAATCGGGACTGTGCCGAGTTGAGCGAGAATATTTAAACCGTCGGCATCTATAACTAAAGGTCGATCGCACTCCAGTACAGATTCTACAGCGATCGCGGCTTCCAATGTCAGACCAGGCCCTACTGCGATCGCATCATAGACACCCAAATCGATCGCTATCGGCAACTCGCTAATTGCACCATTTGGGGTTTCAGGACACCCGATAACTAAAGCTTCTGGCAACTGACTGCTCAACATCGGTTTAATCGACTCAGGAACAGCAATTGACAGCATTCCCACACCGCTAGCCCTTGCTCCCAATGCTGACAAAATTGCCGCTCCGCTGTACCGACCAGAACCTGCAATAATTAGTAAATGACCGTTAGTGTATTTGTACGAAATTGGCGATCGGGGCAATGGCAAATGCTGAATTGCCGATGCTTTAATAATGCGTTGGATTGATGGCGAATCGCCCAATATTGCTGCAATATCTGGGACGGGAATATCAAAATCAATTAATTCCGAACTGCCGATATATTCTAACGCTTTGTCTTGCAGAAATGCCATTTTCCACAATCCCAAACACAATGTATGTTTTGCTCTGATTGCAGTCCCCAAAACTGCTCCGGTATCTGTATGAATTCCCGATGGAATGTCGATACTAAAAATGGGTATGTTTAAATTATTTATTTCGTCAATAGCTGCGGCGGTGGGATTAGTAATTTCTCGTTCCAATCCAAAGCCAAATAAACCATCTACGAGCAAATCGCAGTTTTTTAGTGATTCAACTTTGTCTACAAAGGGAATATTTAAAGAATGCGCATAATCAGCATGACTTTTGGTGAGTTCTTTAAACTTAGAAAACGGGCAGTAAATAACTACGGAAAATCCTTGAAAGTGCAATTCGCGAGCCACAACCAAAGCATCACCGCCGTTATGTCCCGGCCCAACCAATACGCCGATAACTGGCAATTGAAAATTAACAATTTTTTGCCCTTCTCCCTTTTTCCTCCTATTGGTTAAATCCGTTAAATCCCGTACATTGCTCGTTGCCGAACTTCGCTCTTCCTTCAACAGCGCCTGAATGCGTTTAGCAATCAATCCGGCGACTTTTTCCATTAAAGCTGCGACTGGCATTCCAGCAGCAAATATTCTCGCTTCTATTTGCCGCATTTGGTCGGCGGTGACAACAAATTTTTGAATAATCATAAGAAGAAGGAAGAGGGAAGAAGGAAGAAGGAAGAAGGAAGAGGGAAGAAGGAAGAGGGAAGAAGGAAGAGGGAAGAAGGAAGAGGGAAGAAGGCCCTTCGGCTTCGCTCAGGGTGAAAAGAAGGAAGAAGAAAGAAGGAAGAAGAAGGAAGAAGTAGAATGAAGAAGTAAGAGATACACAGTAAGCCTTTGAGCGATCGGTATTTTACGTTTAATTAGGTGGCTTTACTTAATTAGTGTTAAAATTTCAGCTAACAGCAGCAGTACCATTTTGTAGTACATTTGTGGTATGATCGATTAGCTCGATCGCACAAAGTAACAGTAAAATAGCAAATTCTCTCCGTATCATGAACAAGATTGTTGTAGGCCTCTCCGGCGGGGTCGATAGTTCCGCAGCAGCCGCAATTTTACACCATCAGGGCTATGAAGTGGTGGGTTTAACGCTGTGGCTGATGAAAGGCAAAGGTCAGTGCTGCTCTGAGGGAATGGTCGATGCCGCTAAAATTTGCGAAGATTTGGGCGTTCCCCACCACATTGTTGATAGCCGTGAAGTCTTTAAGGCAAGTATTGTCGATTTTTTGGTGGACGGTTACAGTGCAGGAGTTACGCCTTTGCCTTGTTCGCAGTGCAATAAAACTGTGAAGTTCGGGCCGATGCTCAAGTTTGCTCACGAAGAATTAGGAATTGAAAAGATTGCGACGGGACACTACGCTCGCATTACCTATGATACTGCTACGGGTCGCTATCAGTTGCTGCGGGCGATCGATCCTGGGAAAGATCAATCTTATTTCTTGTATGATTTAACACAGGATTTACTCGCGGGTACGGAGTTTCCTTTGGGGGAAATTACCAAGACTGAAACTCGCAGAATTGCGGCGGAATTTGGCTTGACAACCTCTGATAAGCCGGAAAGTCAGGATTTGTGCTTGGTGGAAAGCAACGGTTCGATGCGGGCTTTTCTGGACAAGTACATCGCGCCGCATAGGGGTGATATTGTTGACAAGGCGGGCCGGGTACTCGGACAGCACGACGGCGTGCACCACTACACCATCGGCCAGCGGAAAGGCCTCGGAATTGCTGCGGCGGAACCGCTGTACGTGATTGAACTCGATGCTGGTGCTAATCGGGTAATTGTGGGCGATCGCCAGTTGGCGGTAGAATCTGAGTGTACGGTCGATCGGGTAAATTGGGTTTCTGTCGCTCAACCGACTGCTCCGATTCGGGCTTCTGTACAGATTCGTTATCGATCGCAACCCGTCCCCGCTACAATTATTCCTGTAGAATCCTCACAAGCAGACGAAAAAGCCAGTAGTACAAGGGTCAAGGTGATTTTTGACGAACCACAGTTGAGCATTACCCCCGGACAAGCCGCTGTTTGGTATGACGGAGATGTACTGTTGGGCGGTGGGATTATTGAAAGAAACAAACTCCCAAGATAAGACGGCGGTTGAAACCGCGTCTACAGAAACAAAACCCGGATGGTGCGCGGGTTGAAGAAGAGCAATTAAAATTACGTTATTTTCTTCAGAAGACCGGGCGGTTGAAACCGCTTCTACACAAACAAAACCCGGATGGTGCGCGGGTTGAAGAAGAGTCGGCAATTGAAATTACGTTATTTTCTTCAGTCCGCGGAGGCGGACTTCGTTTTTGTAGGCGCGGTTTCAACCGTACGTCCCATCTTTTTGTGGAACCGGCTAAGATTTTCCTAACCTGCTTTCTTTTCCAAACGCAACACATTTCCCCTAGCATTAGTGCGGTAAACCCAAGTTTGGCGACCATCAGAAATCACAACCCGCCAACCTTCGACAATCATTTGGCCGCAAATTTCATCAGCTTTTACGATTCCCAAACAAGTATTCGGCCAACTTTGCCGGCTCGATTCAGTTACTTTCAACTTGTCAGCAGCAATCCCAGTTTGGCGTGACAAGTCTTGGCGAACTGCTGCTGCTAAGGTTGCGGGCAATTGGTTCGGGGGATTTTGGCGCGTACCCTCGGCCAAATTGCCCGGTTCGGAAATTAAACTATTTAGTGCCAATCCAGAATAGCTAATGTTTTTTAACACCGCCGTTGGATTCTCTTGCTTTTCCAACTGGGCGAGGGAATGTTTTAGACCACCCGCGTTAGCCGCAGCGGTGTGTATTAGCACCGGATACATTTCCCATGCGAGAATTCCTGTGAGCACTAAAGCCAAGATTAAAGGATTTGGCTGCTTTTTACCTCGGTTTTGACTGTTTTTAGAGTTATTTTCGGAGATTGGTTTCATCATAAGCCCTCTTTCTCACTTTACACTCTTGCGATCGCTCCCGATCACTCAACTCCAGATACTTATTTAGACACTGTTGCTGGTGTTGTTGGTTCCTTTGTGCAGAGCCCAGTTGACGCCAGTCGTGCAGCACAAGTATTTTATACTCGCTGCCGGCACTTGTATTTTGTGGAAACTTGCACTACCCAGCTATTACTTAATTTTTACTTTTAGTCTCGCGGTATCGAGAAAAACTTAGGCATAAGTAAATATTCTGAAAATAATCGGATTTTGGGCCAGAATCTCACTACAAATGACTATTCATCTTTCCAAAACACAAGAAGCTGTTTTAGACTGTGGGAGGCGAGCTGAGCCGCCGATATCAAAGGGATGCCGCACAATCTGTTGCAACAGGATGGGAACGCATTACAAATTAAGCCAGCTATCGCTGATTAATTGTAGCATTCTGGTTTTCAAGTGCGATTCCCAAAATACTTTAGTAGCGCTCGTTACTTTTTTAGTACAATTTTGTTTAAATGTATTGATTATGAACAAAAAATCCCTGGGAATCCATTTAATGAATCGACTGAGCTATCCTCAAAAATTTACCTTAATTGGTTTTTTATTTGCGATTCCGTTAACCTTGGTGATGTACCTGTTGATTTCCGAAATCAACAGCAGGGTTGATTTTGCCCAAAAAGAAATCTACGGTAATCAATACCTGCGCTCGCTGCGCCAATTGAGGGAATATATACCGAAACTTCAACAGTTAAATTATCAGGGTTTAAATCCCAATTTTAGCAAGCCAGATCCCAGCGGAAATTTAGAAGCTAAGATAGACGCCAACTTTCAATCCTTGGCAAAGATTGATCGCCAGTTAGGAAAAATTTTATTTTCTACTCAAAAATTCAATGCCACTTATCAAGATTGGCAAAATTTTAAACTTCGTCGCAGTCAGTGGAGTTTAGAAACTTACGATTTTGTCTATCATAAATTAGCCGCAAATATTAATAAGTTGAGCGCTCATGTCGGCGATACTTCCAATCTAATATTAGACCCTGATTTAGATACCTATTATTTGATGGATGCCACTTTGCTGAAGATTCCAGAAATGCAAAAACTCTTGTCAGAAATTAGGCTAATTTCTCGCAAAAATAGCTTACGCTCGGATGCGACATCTGAAGAAAGAGCGCAACTGATTACTTTTTCTGGAAAATTGAGAGAACTCAATAAAGATTAGACCTCTTGCAAAAAAAATCTATGCTATAATAGAAGGTTTTCAATTTAATCCCCCTAGAGCTAACTCATAATTAT